>CALXPP010000053.1 GCA_944390345.1 uncultured Clostridia bacterium | reverse complement strand
AAAGAAGAAAAAATTAAAGAATTACAAGAGTTTATTCAAAGATTTAGTGCTAATGCTTCAAAATCTAAACAAGCAACTTCTAGAAAAAAATCTTTAGAAAAAATAGAATTAGATGAAATAAAACCATCTAATAGAAAATATCCATATATCGATTTTAAACCAGATAGAGAACCAGGAAAAGAAGTTCTTGAAGTTAAAAATTTAAGTAAAACAATAAATGGAGAGAAAATTTTAGACAATTTAACATTTACAATTAAAAGAGATGATAAGGTAGCTCTTTTATCAGACAATGAGATAGCTAAAACAGTATTATTTCAGATTTTAGCAGGAGAACTAGAACCAGATTCTGGAGAAGTTAATTTTGGAACAACAATATCTGTAGATTATTTTCCAAAAGATAACAATTATCTATTTCAAGATAAAATGAATATAGTTGAATGGTTGCGAAGGTATTCAAAAGATCCAGATGAAACTTATGTAAGAGGTTTTTTAGGAAGAATGTTATTTTCTGGAGAAGAGGCTTTAAAAGATGTAACAGTATTATCTGGTGGAGAAAAAGTAAGATGTGTTTTATCAAAGGTTATGCTTTCTGGTGCAAACTTTTTAATATTTGATGAACCAACTAATCATTTAGATATGGAAAGTATAACAGCTTTAAATGAAGGTATGAAGAAATACAAAGGAATAATGTTATTTACTTCACATGACCATCAATTAATGCAAACAGTTGCAAATAAAATAATTGATATTTCAAATAATGAAGTTATAATTCGTGAATGCACATATGATGAATATTTAGAAGAACAATCAAAGTAAGGAGTTAAAGTGGAAAGGCAAAAGCTTCTTCCACTTTTATTATATAAAAAAGAGAAGTGAGGTATAAAGTGAGTCAAATTTTTAAGAAAATTGCAGAAGAATTAAATATAAGAGAGGCACAAGTTGAAGCTACTGTAAAGCTTATAGATGAAGGAAATACAATTCCATTTATAGCTCGTTATAGAAAAGAAGTTACAGGAAATTTAAGTGATGAAACTTTGCGTGATTTAGGAGAAAGATTAACATATTTAAGAAATTTAGAGAAAAGAAAAGAAGAAATTATAAGATTAATAGATGAACAAGGAAAACTGACAGATGAGCTAACAGTTAAAATTGCTGAAACAATGGTATTATCTGAACTTGAAGATATATATAGACCATACAGACCCAAGAAAAGAACAAAGGCAACAATTGCAAAAGAAAAAGGCTTAGAGCCTTTAGCAAATATAATTTATCTTCAATCTGAAAAGAAAGATTTGTATGAAGTTGCTAAGGAATTTATAAATAAAGAAAAAGAAGTGAATACGGAAGAAGATGCAATTAATGGAGCTTTAGATATAATTGCTGAAAATATAGCAGATAATGCAGATTACAGAAAGAAAATAAAATCTTTCTGCTTTAGAGAAGCTGTTATTACAAGTAAAGCTACAAAAGAAGAAAAATCTCCATACGATATGTATCATGACTATAAAGAACCGATTTTGAGAATACCAAGCCATAGAATTTTAGCTATAAATAGAGGAGAAAAAGAAGAATTTTTAAAAGTAAAAATAGAAAAACCAGAAGATAAAATTTTAGAATATTTAAAAAAGCAAATTATTAAAGATTTTAAAAGCCAATTTAATAATCCTTTAACTGTAGCAATAGAAGATTCTTACAAAAGATTAATAGAGCCTTCTATAGATAGAGAAATAAGAAATGATTTAACAGAGCGCTCAGAAGAAAAGGCAATAAAAGTATTTGGAAAAAATGCAAAACAACTTTTACTTCAACCTCCTATTAAAGGAATGACAGTAATGGGATTTGACCCAGCATATAGAACAGGTTGCAAGATAGCTGTAATTGATCATACAGGAAAATTATTAGCAACAACTACTGTTTATCCAACAGAACCTCAAAACGATGTAGAAGGAGCAAAAAAAGAATTAAAAGCTTTGATAGATAAATTTGATATCAATATGATTGCAATTGGAAATGGGACAGCCTCACGCGAATCAGAGGCATTTGTGTCAGAACTTATAAAAGAACTTGATAAAGAAATATATTATGCAATTGTTAGTGAAGCAGGGGCATCCGTGTATTCTGCATCAAAGCTTGCAACAGAAGAATATCCAAATATAAATGTTTCTCTAAGAGGAGCCATATCAATTGCAAGAAGATTACAAGATCCTTTATCTGAACTAGTAAAAATAGATCCGAAAGCCATAGGTGTAGGTCAATATCAACATGATGTTAATCAAAAGAAATTATCTGAGAGCTTAACAGGAGTAGTAGAAGATGCTGTAAATTCTGTTGGAGTCGATATAAACACAGCTACACCATCACTTTTAAGTTATGTATCTGGTATTAATGGAACAATAGCAAAAAATATTGTAAAGTATAGAGATGAAAATGGAGAAATAAAGCAAAGAAAAGATTTGCTTAAAGTTCCAAAATTAGGTCAAGCTGCATTTAAACAATGTGCAGGCTTTATAAGGATTTTTGATGGGAAAAATCCTCTAGAAGTAACAGCAGTTCATCCAGAAAGCTATGAAGTTGCAGAAAAGTTATTAACAAATTTGGGATTTTCTGTGGATAACTTAAAGGAAAAATCAAAATTAGGAGAAATAAAAAAGACATTAGAAAAAGTAGATATACAAGAAATGTCAGAAAAATTAAATGTAGGTAGCTTAACTTTAAAAGATATTATAGAAGAGCTTTCAAAACCAGGAAGAGATCCTAGAGAAGAATTACCAAAACCAATTTTAAGAAGTGATGTTTTAAAATTCGAAGATTTACAAGAAGGAATGGAACTTACTGGAACTGTAAGAAATGTAATTGATTTTGGTGCTTTTGTTGATATCGGAGTAAAACATGACGGCTTAGTTCATATTTCAGAAATGTCAGATAAATTTGTAAAAAATCCTTCAGAGGTAGTTTCTGTTGGAGATATTGTTAAAGTAAAAGTACTTTCAATAGATAGAGAAAAGCAGAAAGTAAGTTTAACAATGAAATTTTAAGAAGAAAACAAAAATAAAGTCTCAGAAATTTTTGAACTGAACCCAAAAAGTTAAACAGTTTTTGATTAAGTTTATATTAGGCTAATTTTAAGGAATGAATTCTGTAATT
>CALXPP010000052.1 GCA_944390345.1 uncultured Clostridia bacterium | reverse complement strand
TAATTTAGATTTTCCACTTCTTCTAACTCCTGTGATGACTTTTATATCAGGAGTTCCCATTACTTCTATTAAAGTATTAAGATAATTTCTTTCTATTAATTTCATATTTTCACCTCAAAAAAATTATACCATATTACTTCCCAAAAATCAAATTTTTTTAAAAATGGGAAGTGGTAATTTTTATTATGTAACATTTCTAAATTAGTATACATTTTTAATAAATATTTTTTCTCAATATTTAATATAAACAAACTTAATCTTAATTTTTTTTTAATATCAGTAATATCAAATGAGGTGCAAAATAGTATATACATTTTGGCAAAAAACAAGTAAAGTCTTAAACTTCACTTATATCAACAAATATAGCGCTTTGAAAAACATTAAAAAAAGATGAAAAAGGTTATCTTTTTCATCTAAAGTGGTGACCCCTACCCTGATTGAGAGGCTTTTTTTCTTGATTTATCAACATTTTATTCGTGATGTGTTGCAAATTTGTGTTGCAACAAAATCATTTATTTTTGTTAACTATTCATCTTTTAAATATTTTTCCCAATCCATAAAAGCATGACCTATCCTCACTACTAAAGCTTTAGAATTTTCATCATCTAATATATAAAATACTATATAATTTCTTACATTAATCTTTCTAATATTTTTATGTCCCGTTAAATCTTCACTTAAAATTGGACTACTTCCTGCAATATTCTCTAAATTTTTTAATTCCTGTTTAAATAAAATTTTGTATTTGTCTGCTATAATATCTCCTGATAAACTAAATCGTAAATATGAAATAATATTTTCTAAATCCTGTTCAGCAGTTTCCGAAATCTCAACTACATATTTTTTCATAAAATTGCTCCGTTCTCTTTATATACTATCAATTTTAGCAAATGCTTCATCTAAAGAAATTACTCTATTTTCTTTTATATCATCTAAACCTTTTTGTAGCTTTTCTTTTAAATCTTTTTTGCTCTTTATTGTTACACTATCTGGAGCTTCTGTATCTATATATGATAGTTTTAAATATTCTATGAAATTGATAACTTGATTTGTAAGTTCCTCTGGCAATGATTCAATTTCATTATACAATTTTTGTTTTTCTATCGACATACTTATTACCTCCATAAATCAATTTATATTATTATACCATCTTTTCTCTTTAAAATCTATGAATTAAAAAAATATTTTATATTATTGAAAATTTAATTAAAGCGATAACTTGCTATTTATTAATTGGATTTATCAACATTTTATTTACAAAGTGTGCAATTTTGTGTTGCAAAATTACTCGACATTTTGTTAACTTACTATTACTTTCATATTTTGTCTTCAACTGTAAAGTACTGTATCAAACTGTATCGTACTGTACAAATTATTTAAAATAGTATTAATGTTTAAGATTTTTTATTTTTCTTAACACTTCAGTTACTTGTTCATCTGTAACATTACTATTTATCTTATAAATAAAATTTCTTAATTCATCTTCTAATATTACTTTGGAATAATCATCTCTTTCCATTTCGTATCCATTTATGTATTCATATTCTAATTCTTTTAATATTTCCATTGTTATGTTTTCTAGTATTCTTCATCAAACATAGTTTATTCCTATTTTATTATAATACTTTTTCTAATTCTACAAATAGTTCTTTTGTCTTCTCCCTTATTAGCCCAACTTTTTTCTTATCTTTTAAATAATCTTTATGCATATATGCATTTCTACTTTCTTTTTTCCATTTTTTTAATAAATTAATTACATTTTTATCAATATTTTTACTTTCTAAAATTTTTATATAATCCCCTAACATAGTTCTAGTAAAATATTTTTCTCCTCCTATTGTTATTATTTTATTACTGTTTATAACTACCTTTTCTCCTACATATTTTGTATATATTTTTTTACATAAATATAATTCTATTGCCTTAAAATAATCTGCTACTATTAATGTACTATCAAATATAAAATTCTCATATTTATTATTATTTCCATTAATATCAAATGTTTTTTCAAATTCAATTTCACCTGCTTTATTAAATAAAGTATACATATACTCACTACTACATATTGCATTTGAAATCTTATTTATATCAGCAATTTCCCTTCTATTTCTATACTGTTTTTTTATTTCTTCGTCTGTATATTCATCAAATTTTATTATTTTATTTGTAAACTCTTTATTCTCAAAAAAATTTAAAATATAATCATATTCATTATACACATTAAATAAATTAGTACACCATAATCTGATTTCATCTCTAACAAATTCCCAATTATGATTTTCAACATCATCATTTAAACATTTATCTGTTATCTCTTTTTCTCTATTGTTACAGTATTCTTTTAGTCTATTTAATTTTTTTAAGAACTCATTTATTTCTTTTTTATTATTCATTTTTTACATCTCCTATATTTTTATTACTTATATCTAGTATTAGATTGTTGACATTTTTATATATTTGAATATTTCATTTTTATTTTGATAATATTTTTTTAAATTCATCTAAACTCATTTTTTTCCTCACATTAAAATCTAGGATTTTAAATTTCTTTCATCATCATTTACCACTAATGATTTACAAGCTATTTCAAGATTTGTTCCTATTTCAAAATTAAACTTTATATAAAATTTTTCTATTCCATAAAATTTATTATAAAATACCATTATAGTCTCAATTCCATTTTTGACGCAGTCATTCTCAAATATTTTCATCAATTTTGATGCTATCCCTATTTTTCTGTACTCTTCTAAAACTTCTAAAGCAAATAAAATAGCTGTTCCCGTAATTGTTACATCTGCAAATAGTATTCCTATAATTTTTTGTTTTTCTTCAGCAACATAAATATAATTACTTTTTAAAGTCTTTAAATTAAAAAGTTTACCATAGTAAAAATTTTTGTTTACATATTGCAAATCTTTTTTACTCATTTTTCGTATTTTCACACTTTTACACCTCTTATTCATTATAATATTTTCTAAAGTTTTCTGATTGTTTAAGAATATCTTTATATATTTTTTATAGTCTTCTGGCTCGCTCTCATTTTGTATTGTTATAAATTCATCTTCCAATAAAAACATCCTAATATCATATTTTAATTTTGCCTTTGTATCATTTCTTTTAGATTAATTAGTATATTTAGAAACATCTGTAACTTTTTCCTAAATTTTTCCCATAAAAATTACTATCTTTAGCTACAATTATATAATAAAAGCCTGATAATTTCAACTAACTAGCAGCCCTACTTATTGTAATTTATCTTTCATCTAAAGATTTTGAATTATCTCTATTTTTATGCTTTA
>CALXPP010000051.1 GCA_944390345.1 uncultured Clostridia bacterium | reverse complement strand
AATGGCAAAATTAGCGTTGTAAAATTATTTGTAATTTTTTTTGTAAAAAGTGCGACACTTATTATTGCAATTTATACGAATTTACTAAAAATTACTAAAAACTTGAAAAATTATGTAAATTATGTTATAATATCAACTATATTGAATAAGAGGAGATTTTATTATGGAAAATAATATGAAAATTCCTACAAAAGAAGAGTTGAAATATTTAGATTTAACTCCAGAAAATGTTGACAAAGTATTTTTATTTAGTACATTAGATTCAGATAATAAAATAATTGAAACAAATGATGACAGTAAATATAGAGCAATGATAAAAGAAATAAATCTTTGTGATAAACCAAATGATATGTATCCTCCAGTATATGTTAATATGTTTAACTTTGTAGAAACACGAGGAGTTGTGTCAGATTTTATTAGACAATTACGTATTTGTTTTTTAAATAAAGGTTTAAAGCCAGATGATCCTAGATATAAAAAAGTTATAACAAAAGATTATGCAAGATTAAAAATATGTGATGGAAAAACGAATATGGTTCCAATGAAAGATGGAGAAGGAATGTTAAAGTATGCCACAATGTGGGCAGATCAAAATCATACGAAATCTCTAGATAAACTTTTATATTTAGCAATAGGACATAATTTTATGGAACCTTTAAAAATTACAAACCAAAAAGATAAAGCAGGAAACCCAATATTAGCAATAGATACGACAAAAGGATTACTTCCTGGCATTATTCCTCAAATGAGTAAAGAAACAAAAGAATCTTTAGAGGAAGTTTTTATAGCTAGAATGAAAAAACCAACTGCTCCAACTGCACCATCAGGACAAGGTGAAGACGGAAGTAGAGAATAAAATAGAAAAATAAAGCGATAAATTTTGAGCAATATATAATTTGTTCAAAATTTATCTTTTTTTGTTTTTATAATTCATATTTATCCAAATTTTTCATAGCAGGTGAATAAATAGAAGTACCATCATAAGAAAAACGAGAGCCGTGGCAAGGACAGTCCCAAGTTTTTTCTATATTGTTGAATTCTAGCAAACAGCCTAAATGTGTACAAATAGGTTTAACTGCATAAACTTTTCCATTTTCATTTTTATATACACCAATTTTATCACTATTATAATCTATAATTTTTCCTTTGCCATTTGAAATGTCTTTTAAGTTTTCTTCGGGTATTTTAAATTTATCAATTACTAGAGAAGAAACAGATTCTTTTATCATATTAGTTAATTCCTCACGATTTTTAATTGGTTCAAATCTTTTAGATAAAAATATTTCTTTGTAATGATTTTCTTTTCTTAAAATTAAGTCCGTAAGCAAGTTTGAAGCAATATTAGAAGTAGTTAAGCCCCATTTTTTAAAGCCTGTTGCTACAAAAGCTTTAGGCATGGACTCTGAAAGATTTCCAATATATGGAATTTTATCTAAAGATATACAGTCTTCTGTACACCATCTATTTAATATTTGTGCTTCTGGGTGTAATTTTAAAGCAATATTTTCTAATAATTCGAAAGGATTTTCTTGAATTTTATTTTCACCAACTTTATGTCCATTACCAGTAACTATTAAAATATTTTTATTCTCATCTTTTGCATATCTAAATGAAATAATTGGTTCTTTTGTATTAATATACATTCCAGAAAAATTATGACTATCAACTTTGCAAGCAATTGCATAAGACATAGATTGATACATTTTTAAAAAATAAAGGCCCGATAATTTCATAAATGGATACCTACTTGCAACTATTACATATTCTGAAGATACAGTGTAATTATCTGTACGAGTTACATATACATTATCTTTTTTTTCTATATCATATACAGTAGTTTTTTCATAAATTTCGCCATTTCTTTTTATAATACAATTTGCAAGACCATAAATATATTTTAAAGGATGAAATTGAGCTTGATTTGGGAATTTTACACAAGCTTTAATATCCAGAGGTAACTCTAAGCTTTCTAAATAGTTTGCAGAAAGACCTAAGGAATTTATTATAGATGCTTCTTCTTTTAAAATTGGTATTTCTTTTTCTTCCTCAGAAAAAACATAGCTGTCTTGAAATTCAAAATCACAATCTATATTTTCTGAGTCAATAATATTTTTTATATCTAAAATAGCATTTTCGTTTGCTTGTAAATAATCTTTAGCAAAAGAGCTTCCTTTACTATCTACTAGATATTTGTAGAAAACATCATGTTGACTACTTAATTTTCCAGTAGTATGACCAGTTGCTTTACTACCAATAAAATCCCTTTCTAACACTATAACCTTAAGACCTTTTTGAGAAAGTTTGTAAGCTGTAGAAATGCCAGTAATTCCACCACCAATTATACACACATCACAATTTAAATTCTTATTTAAACTTTTAAATTTAGGTGCAATATTTTTGGTAGAATCTATCCAAAATGAATTTTCCATATTTAAATCAACTCCTATATATTTGATAAGTTTATTATTAACAAAATATAGAAAAATAAACTAGAATATTAAAAAAGCCCGGCAAAAGATGCCGGGGGGAAAGGCCCTCAAAAAACTTACCATGAGAGCCTGAGCAACAGTTACGCATGAACCTTAGCTTCTGCTAATTTAAGGGCTTCTTTTGCAAGAGCAGCATACTGAGGATTCTCCTCAATAAAAACTTTGAAGTAGGCAGGTCCCTTTTTTTGAAGTAGCCGATATAAAGCTTCTACTGTGTACATCTGTGGTACTCCTTTCTACATAAACCGATAGGTTGATATAGTACATTATGTAAGACTTGTACTATATAGTTACAATACAATATATATTCATGAAATTATAAAATATGATTAATTTTACAAAAAAATAAATATTATGAAAATAAAATTTGAAAAAATTAGTAAAGTATAGTATAATCAAATAGTTATAAAAGGAGGAATCAAAATGTTAAGTGCAAATGGCGTAACACTAAGATTTGGAAAAAGAGTTTTATTTGAAGATGTAAATATTAAATTTACAAAAGGAAATTGCTATGGAATTATAGGAGCAAACGGTGCAGGAAAATCAACTTTTTTGAAAATTTTATCTGGAGAGATAGAGCCAAACAAAGGTGAAGTTATACTAGATAAAGGCGAAAGATTATCAATACTAAAGCAAGATCACTTTGCATTTGAAGGATATACATTAATAGATACTGTTATGATGGGAAATAGTGAATTGTATCGAATAATGAAAGAAAAAGATGCAATATATAGTAAGCCGGACTTTTCAGAAGAGGATGGAATGAAAGCAGCAAAGCTAGAAGAAAGATTTGCAGAGTTAGATGGATGGAATGCAGAATCAGATGCTGCTAAAATGCTAAACGATTTAGGTATTGAAGCGGATATGCATTATAAATATATGAGTGAGATTGAAGCAAAAGATAAAGTAAAGGTACTTTTAGCACAAGCTTTATTTGGAAATCCAGATGTTCTTTTGTTAGACGAGCCTACAAACGATTTAGACTTAAAAACAATTAATTGGTTACAAGATTTTTTAATTGATTTTGAAAATACTGTTATTGTAGTTTCTCATGATAGATATTTTTTAAACAAAGTATGTACATATATTGCGGATGTTGACTTTGGAAAAATAAAATTATATCCAGGAAATTATGATTTCTGGTATGAATCAAGCCAGTTAGCTTTAAAACAAATGAAAGAGGCAAATAAGAAAAAAGAAGAGCGAATTAAAGAATTGCAAGAGTTTATTGCAAGATTTAGTGCGAATGCTTCTAAATCTAAACAAGCAACTTCTAGAAAAAAATCTTTAGAAAAAATAGAATTAGATGAAATAAAACCATCTAATAGAA
>CALXPP010000050.1 GCA_944390345.1 uncultured Clostridia bacterium | reverse complement strand
TTAAATCAGTATATGCTTGAAGTCTTGTACCGACAGCCTTTGCTACCATATCTGATTTGATGTTGCTGAACTCTTCTACTTCATTCATTGTTTTTAATAGTTTAATAAACTTATCAATAACCTCTGTTAAAACTTCTATTGCTTTTTCATTGTTAAAACTTGTGTTATAAAATACAGCCTCTCTTATTTTTAAGATATAGTAATAATCTAAGAAATCCCACGAACCATTTATTTCTTTTAATTCTTTTTTACTAATTTCAATCTGCTTTTTACTATTTTCATTATCACCTTGATGTGTGTATATTGTAAGAAGATATAGAGAAATATCTATCCTTAGCTTGTTTATACTAAAGTCTTTGACCTTTATTTTTCCTATTATTTCATTTTGTAGTTTTAATAAAAATTTCTCACATAAAATCAAATTTCTTTGAACATCAATTATGCTTCTTATTTTAAGTGCTAACAACTCTAATTGTATCCTTAAATTAGAAATTGGCATAGTATTTATATTATTAATAACTAAAGAAACTAATTCTTTAGACTGTTTTTCATCATTTTCTTCACTTAATAAAAAGATAGCATCAACTATATTGTTCTGCATTAAATATTCTGATAACTTCTTTTGAACATCTGTTTTAAACACACTAAAAATATATTTACTATTATCATAAATGTTGTTTAAAATTTTTCTTTGCTCATCATTAAATTTCTTACTATTTATAGTTAATTTAGAATTGCAAACCGCATCTGCAATCATTAGTTTTGGATTTTTTCTAGCAGACGAAAGTTTAAAATTTACTTTGCAATTCTTAGACAAGAATAAATTCTTCTCTGCCATCTTCATGTATATTCGCTCTTTTATTCTTGAACTATATTCTTCTGCTTCAATTATAGATTTATCATCATTAATTTTTAAATTTCTTCTCACAGCTGCAATTACATTTAATTCAATTGGATCAGCTTTTTCCAAAGAAAGTTTTTCCAATAAATTTACAATGCCCTCAGCCATAATGTTTAAATATAGCAATTTGTCATCCTTAAAATCCAACAACTCTTTATTAGAAAAAACTACTACATGTGCTGGAATAGCTCTTACATTTTGCATTATATCAATTGCTATTCTTGCTGATAATTTTTGATCTATTTTAGTTAAATCATTTATATGTACGTATTTTCCAGGCACACTACTTAATGCTTCTTGCATAATTTTCTCAGCTTTTTCTAAAGATAAATCATCTTTCTTTACCAATATTCCACCAATAAGCGAAGGCGAAATTGCCTTATCTTCATTTACAAACTCGCCACTCTCATCTAAATACAACTCAAAACTTCTCATTAATTTACTCACAAACCTTTCTTTTTATTTAAGCCCCATTTGCTTCATCAAGAAATTTTTTTATATATTCTGCCATAAATAATGGTATATTTATTAAATTTCCATCCCTTTGTAAGTTTTTCATAGAAAAACGTATTCTTATTTTTGGTGCAAATTTTTCATTATAGTTCTTAAAACTTGTACTATTAATATTTTCACTTGATTTTACTTCAATTGGAATTATCTCATTTTTGTATTGTATAATATAATCTATTTCGTATTTGTTATCAAAAGTAAAATAGTTTGGTCTTATTATATCACTAGCAAGTAGCATTTGTAAAACATAATTTTCTGTTAAAGCTCCTTTGAATTTTTCAAAAATTCTATTTTCTTCTATCACAACCCTACTATCTAAATTTGTCATACTTCTAAGTAAACCAACATCGTTTAAATATATCTTAAAAGCAGACAAATCATTATAAGCTACAAGAGGCATACTTGGTTTTGTAATATTATATATCTTATATATCAAATTTGCATCATGTAGCCAGTTAACTGCTCCTTCATACTCTCTTGCTCTTGCACCCTCTTTAGCAACTTGGTATAAAAACTTTTTATTATCTTTTGCTAATTGCGAAGGTATGCTATTCCATATAATTGATATTCTATTTGCTTCTGTTGCACTTGTATGTTTTGAAAAATCTTCTTCATATGCGTTTAAAATGTATTTTTGTATTTTATTAACTCCAGATATATCCTTTTTGCTAACCCAAGAACTTACTACTTCTGGCATTCCACCTATAATAAAATAAATTTTTAGCTTTTCTTCTAATCTATTCCAAAAAACTTCTAAGATATTTTCAAAACTATTTAGTTTTTCCATATATTGTACTAAATTTTCTGCACCGTCAGCTTTTAGAAATTCTGAAAATGTCATAGGATACATATCCAAAAATTCCACTTTACCTACTGGAAATGATGTATGTGATAGCCTAATACCTAATAACGAACCAGCACTTATTATATGATATTCATTAGCATCTTCATTAAAGTATTTTAATGAATTTAAAGCATTAGGGCATTCTTGTACTTCATCAAATATTATTAGTGTTTTTTCTGGCTTTATAGTTTCTCCACATACTAATGTTAACTGTTCCAATATTCTTTTTGGATCCTTTGTATGTTTAAATATTCCAGCTAATTCTTCATCATTATCAAAATTAAAATAAGCAACATTTTCATAATATTCTTTGCCAAATTCTTTTAATATATATGTTTTCCCAACTTGTCTTGCACCTCTTAATATTAAAGGTTTTCTATTCTCACTTTCTTTCCATTTTATTAAATCTTGCATTATTTTTCTTTCCATGATATATCACCCATATATAGTATAACATATTTTTGGAAAAAATTACACACTTTTTCAAGGTTTTATAAGAAATTTTACACGTTTTTTCTTAGTTTACAAATAAAATTTACACATAATTTTCTATTAAATCAAAATAAAATGACCTAGGTGGCAACGTACTTAACATACGCTTAGCATTTAGCTACCTTACCTAGGTCTTACTATAAATATTTTCTAATAAACCGTTCTATCTGTATAGCCTGTTAAGTCAGGATATGCAACATCGTGATCTGTTACTGTTCCGACTGAGAATTCTCTTTCCGAAACATTTGTTACTCCATTATTTTCAGTCTCAATTCTAATAACAAAACCTGTGTTTTTATCAATATATGCTGTTGTTTTATATCCATATTTTTCTACTTCATCTAATGGAGTGGACACTAAATAACATTCTATACCATCATATTCTTTCTCTCCAGAGTATTCATATGTTTTTAATACATTAAGAATTGTGAATTTTTCTGGGTTCCATGTTATATTAAGAGTGTTTTTTACATAGAATCGATTTTCATCACTATATATTACATTATTTTCTTCTATACTCCTTGTATCCGACCAGAAAGTAGAATTGTACTCGGCATTATAGATTTCTTGCATAAAAATTCCATCTTTATATATTACTTTGCCACTATATTCTCCATTATTCTTTAGTATAACACTAAAATTAGTAGTATTGCATGCTTTTTTAGTCAGTTCATCTATTTCCGCCATTTTAGATTCAACATCATTACTCGAAACAATTCTAAGTACTATAATTATTCCTGCTATTGCAATAATTATTAAGATGATTATTATTATCAAAGCATATACAGCTATTCCATTGCTTTTTAATATATATTTCTTTATATCCTTTATCATAAGTTTATCCACCTCTTATTTACACTTATTTGCTATAATTAGAATTAAGAGCTATACATTTTTTCCACAGCAGTTCTTATATTTCTTTCCCGAACCGCAAGAAGTAAAAATTTTTATATTATCAATACTATCAATATTTATAATATTATTGATATTTCTAGGCTTTTTAGGACTAGGTAATTCCTATATTATCTGTATTATTAGTACCATTTTTATTATAAATATTTCTCTACTGTGGACAAATCGAGGACAATGTCCACATCCGTTCACTGATATGATTATATCATATTCTAATATTATATAAAATGTACAAAACCAATAATATTTTTTATCTAATATACTCGCTCAGAAACTTCTCCAATTCTTTTTTTGTAGAAAATATTTCTTCAAAAATATTATATAATGTATCCGTTGCTTCATATTCACCTATTGCATAACATTTT
>CALXPP010000049.1 GCA_944390345.1 uncultured Clostridia bacterium | reverse complement strand
AATGCTTTTTTAGAATTTATTTATTTTTTATTAATTTTCTATTAATTATTTTTGGGAACTTTCCTATTATATAAAAAAAACCAAAATTATTAAAATTTAATTTAATAACTTTGGTTTTTTATTTTATTTAGCGTAATCTATAACTCTAGATTCTCTGATTACATTTACTTTAATTTGTCCAGGATACTCCATTTCATTCTCAACTCGTTTTGCAACATCTCTTGCCATAATTACCATTTCACTATCACTTACTTTATCTGGTTTTACTATTAATCTAACTTCTCTACCTGCTTGTATAGCAAAAGATTTTTCTACACCTTCAAAAGAATTTGCAATCTCTTCAAGTTTTTCAAGTCTTTTAATATAAGATTCTAGTGTTTCCCTTCTAGCACCTGGTCTTGAAGCTGATATTGCATCTGCAGCTTGTACAAGTACAGCTTCTACTGTAAGTGGCTCTACATCTCCATGATGTGCTTCTACAGCATTTATTACTAATTCATTTTCTTTGTATTTTTTTAGTACATCTACACCAATTTCAACATGTGTTCCTTCCATATCGTGATCTAAAGCTTTACCAATATCGTGCAACAAACCAGCTCTTCTAGCTATTTTTGAATTAAGTCCTAATTCATCTGCCATAATTCTAGCTAAATTTGAAACTTCGATAGAATGATTTAAAACATTTTGACCGTAGCTAGTTCTATATTTTAACTTTCCTATTAATTTAATTAAATCTGGATGTAAATTATTTACTCCTGTTTCTAAAACTGCTCTTTCTCCTTCTTCTTTAATAATTGATTCAACTTCTTCTTTTGATTTTTCAACCATTTCTTCAATTTTAGCAGGATGAATTCTTCCATCATCAATTAATTTTTCAAGAGTAAGTCTTGCAACTTCTCTTCTTAAAGGATCAAAGCCAGAAATAATAACAGCTTCAGGAGTATCATCAATTATAAGATCTATACCAGTTAAAGTCTCCAAAGCCTTAATATTTCTACCCTCTCTACCTATAATTCTACCTTTCATTTCATCATTTGGTAGTGAAACTACAGATACCGTTGTTTCAGAAGTATGATCTGCAGCACATTTTTGAATTGCAAATCCAATGATTTCTTTAGCATTTTTTAAAGACTCTTCCTTAGCTTTTGCTTCAGCTTCTCTTATTATAGTAGCTTTTTCATTTGTTACTTCTTTCTCTAAATCGTTTAATAATTGCTCTTTGGCTTGTTCTTCTGTAAGTCCTGATATTCTCTGTAATTCTTCTTTTTCTTTTTCTACTAAATCTTCTAGTTCTTGCTTTTTTTGCTCGCTTTCTGCAAATTTTCTTTCTAAGTCTTTTTCTTTGCCATCATAAATCATTGCTCTTTTTTCAAGATTTTCTTCTTTTTGAATTAATCTTTTTTCTTGTACTTGAATGTCGCCTCTTCTTTCTTTTATCTCTTGATCTAATTCATTTCTTATTTGTAAAACTTCTTCCTTAGCTTTAATTAATTCTTCTTTTTTAAGATTTTCAGCTTCTATTTTTACATTTTCTAATAATCTTTTAGCTTCGCTCTCTGCACTTTGAATTTTAGATTCTGCAATTTTTTTTCTTATATATACTCCTACTGGAATAAAAATTACAGCTGAGATTAAGAAAGTGGCAACGATAGTTAAAATTGTTTGCATAATTACTTACCTCTTTCTATTAAATTTTCAATGTACAAATAAATTATTTCATAAACTAATTAAATTTTATATAATTTATATTGTATTTTATACTACTCTTTTATTTTATATGTATTACGGTAAACTGTCAAGTTTTTTTGCTACTTTTTAATCTATTTCTATTCTATCTTTTTTGGCTTTTTCAAATTTTTCTCTTAAATTTTCAAATTTTTTTCTATATGCTTCTGTTTCATTGTTTATTAAATTTATTGCTTCGCTATATTTTAAGTTAAAATTCTCTACAAGTATATTCTTTAATTCTTCTCTATCTATAGTATTTTTATCTTTTATCATATCTAAAAACCTAACAATAGTCTCAAAATATTTTCTATAACAATCTAAAACTAAATCTATTAATTTTAATTCTTTTGCTAGACTAATACAATATTCTATGCCATCTAACATTAGTAATCTTTCTTTGCTAAAAGGTCTGTTTACAGTACTTGTTTTCCTTTGAACATACACATATTGAACTTTATGCATTTTCAAATTTTTCTTTGTATTATAATACAATTTATACATAGTTCCCCATTCTTCATATATTCTAACTTCTGAGAAACGAATATTTTCAAATACTTGTTTTTTATAAATTTTATTTACCTTTACTATTGTTTCTAAATATTCAGCAAAATCTTCTCCAAATAATTTCCTAATTCCACCAATTCCATCAAAAAACTCAACATTTTCGTTTTCCTGAACTTCAAATTCTTCTATATATACTTTTTGAACATCATCTTCTTCTTTAACTTTCACCATCGAACATTCAGTTATATCTGTATTATATTTTTCTGCAAGTATATAAAGATTTTTATAAAAGTTTTTATTAATATAATCATCAGGATCTGAAAATCCTATATATTCACCATTTGCACAATCTAATGCTAAATTTATAGCGCCAGCTTGTCCACTATTCTCTTTATGAATAACTTTTACTCTTTTATCTAAAGCCGCATATTCATCACAAATTTTTCCACTTCTATCGGTAGAACCATCATCTACTAATATAATTTCTAAGTTTTTATAAGTCTGATTAATTATAGCATCTATTGACCTTCTTAAATACTTTTCTACATTATACACAGGTACTATTACACTAATTAATTTTCCGTTCATATTAATTACCCTTTATCCATTTCTTTTAAAATAATCGTACGATAATTTTACAACATATTTTTATTTTTTTCTACATATTTTTATAACATTTAAGAAATATTTAATAATAAAGTCAAAAAAAGAATACTTACGAGTTAAATCAAAAGTATTCTTTTTCATATGTAATATTTTATTTAGAATTTTTTATGCCCTTGGATGAGCTTTGTGATATATCTCTTTTAAATTTTCATTTTGAAATTGCATATAAACTTGTGTTGAAGATATATCAGAATGTCCTAGCATAGTTTGAATTGCTTTTAAGTCTGCTCCATTTTGCAAAAGATGTGTAGCAAAAGAATGTCTCAATACATGTGGTGTTATATCTTTTGTAATATGAGCTTGCTCTTTATAATATTTAACTATTTTCCAAAAACCTTGTCTAGTTAATCTTTTTCCATTTACATTTACAAATAAAGCTTTATTAGATTCATCTTTTATTAAAATTGGTCTAGCCTTTTCTATATACTCTTTTAATGCTTTCATAGACAAAGAACCAAGTGGTATATCTCTTTTCTTAAAGCCAGTATGGCAATATACATAGTTTTCTTTCAAATTTATATCATCTATATTTAAAGAAATTATTTCTGTAACTCTCATTCCAGTTGCATAAGCAAACTCTAGCATTGCTTTATCTCTAATTCCTTTTAAATCAACATTTTTAGGTTGTTCTAATAGAAGTTCTACTTCTTTTGAAGTTAAAATACTTGGTGCCTTTTTTTCTACTTTAGGTGATTGTATTCCTGCTGTTGGATCTTTTTTTACTTTTTTAGTTCTTAGTAAGAATTGATAAAAAGAACGAATAGAAGCTAATGCTCTAGATATTGTTGAAGTCTTTTTATTTAAGCTCTTTAGATACTCAAAATATTCATTTATATCTTTTGAATTTATCTTTAAATAGTTTTTTCTACTTTTTTCTATGTAAGTTTGATATTGTGTAATATCTCTTTTGTAAGATTGCAATGTATTAGAAGATACCTTCTTATCATTTTCAAGAAATTCTAAAAAAAGTTTTATTTGTTTTTCCATGCTCATTTCTCCAATCATACTTTTATTTGTTGTATTTTTTCTATATAAATTTAATAATTTACATAAGATATATATGTTATATCAAAAGAATTGCAAAAAGTAAAGTCTTTTACAGAAAATCTTTTAAAAAAATTAAAAAATTTGTTGATATATAGACTTCTATAAAACTTGCTAATATTGATAATCCTAAAGATATTAACATAATTATTAAATGTCTTAATAATTCTAATTTTAAATTAACACAATTTCTTTTTATATTTAGATACAACTGAATTCCACTATTTGCTATTAAAAAAATAGCAATAAATAATATTAGATTTTGGAGTATTATACTTGAAGCTGTAAATATTATACCACTTTTAATTCCTAAGCTAGTAAAAACTGCAGCTACAGTATACCCTAATGAAAAGCCTTTGTAAAAACAAGCTAAATAAATTAAAAAGCTACCTATTACTGTACACCCTAAAAACCAAATAATTACTATAAATAGACAATTGCTTTTTAAACTTTCTAAAAGTAGTAAAGCTTTGTTTATTCCATTTGCATTTTTTATATTTGTAATTAGACTTTGTATATAAGAATTTATATTAGTTATTTCTTCTGCATTTCCTTTTTGTATAAATAAAATACCAAAAATAAATCCAATTAGTATAATAGTAAAAAGTGAAATATATTCTTTTTTATATTTTTGTAGATAATTTTTTAATATTTTTCTCTTTTTCATTAATCAAAAGCCTTTCTTTTTTTATTTATTTAAGTGTATTCTTTTGATTTTAAAAAAGAACATAAAAATATTATTTATTTTATTCTACTTTTCCGTAAACTCCTCCTCCACCTTCTACAATATGCATTTTTCCATCTCTTGCATTAATTATATTTTTAGCTATTTTTTCTCCAACAACTGCTTCTATATCATCATCTGAAAGCTTATGTAAAATTGTCATCTCAGTACCAAATTGGTTTAATAATTTATCTATAGTCTTGCTACCAAGACCTGGTATAAAGCTAAGTGGAATTTGATATACATAAGGTGGTCTATTAGCTGGACTCTGTGTTTTTTCTTTATCTTTTATTATTTCTATTCTATCAAAAACTCCCATAGTTATGTTTCTACTATCACAAGTATCACATTTAGTTACTGGTGCTTTTCCTTCAATTCTTTTACCACAAATTTCACAATAGGTTCTATGATATTTACCAAGTTTTGGATCTAATCCATAATTACAAGTAATTTTTCTTCCATTTTCGTTTTTTAAAGCCATTAGAACTTCTTTATAACTAATATCTCCTAACTCCATAACATTATATTCTCGAGCAATTTTTGGAAGTGAATGAGCATCTGAATTGGTTAAAAATGTCTTTTCCTCTAATTCAGAAATCTCATCTGCTAAAAATGTATCTGAACTTAAACCTAATTCAATTGCTGGTATGTGAGAATATTTTTCCTTAAAAATCCTTTTTAAACTTTTTGTACAATTTCCATAAAAACTTTTATGTGGAGTAAAAGCGTGGGCTGGTACTAAAATACCATTATTTTCTTCTACTATATCTATTAATTTATAAGCTGATATATCTGCTCTTTGAGAACTTAAAGTCATATTTTTTATATGTTTACTCATCTCTTTAGAAAAAGCTTTTATATCTCTTAAGCTTGGAAAATAGCATAAATTATGGGCACTTCCAGTCTTTCCATCTTCTGTAATTTCTGAAGTTTCTATTTCACTTCCTAATATAATACAAACTTTATTTTGATAAATAATTCCACCATCTTCTATTTCGTAAGCTTCTCCTGTCTTTAAAAAATTTTCTATATCTTCTATTACATAAGGTGATGCACAATCTATTATTCCTACTATATTTATTCCTTTTCTTTCTACGCATTCTTTTGCTATATTGGCAAAATTTAAGCTTC
>CALXPP010000048.1 GCA_944390345.1 uncultured Clostridia bacterium | reverse complement strand
TGGAAACTTAAAAACAACATCTTTAAAAAAAGCACTAATTAAATTAGTGCTTCGTGTGAACGAAGTTCACATTTGTTTTTTGGAAAATAACTTTAAGTAGAAAATTTATAAAAGTAATTGTAAAAATTAGAATTATAATATATAATTACTATATAAAAATTTTTTCTGGGGGATTAATTATGAAAAGAAAAATTTTAATTTCAGCAATTTTCGTAATTGCATTTATCTTAATTTTAATTAAACCTAGTTTTGCAACAAATGTTTATAATGATACATCATATATTGATGGTTTATTAAACTCTGCACCATTAAATCCAATGACTACAGGAGTAGATGGATTAGATGCAGAAGTTCAAAGAATTATTTCTTTGGCAGGACCTAGTACTTCAGATAAGGTTAAATATTGCTTTAACTATCTTATTGACCATGCAGTATATCTTGGTAGAGGAACTACAAACGAATATACACCAATAGATACTTCTACTTATTCTGTTTATCATTATGACCCAAACAGCATAGATACTACTCTAATAGGAAATGCAGCTACAATTTTAACATATCATACAGGAGTATGTGATCATTATTCAGCAGCCTTTGTTGTTATGACAAGAGCTATTGGATTAGATTCATATTTAGCCGGTGGATATATAAATACAAAATCAGGTAGTAAAAACGGACATGCTTGGGCTATTGTAAGAATAAATGGAGTAGATTATGTATTTGACCCACAAGCACAGCAAAATTCAAGTTCAGAAGGTTTCTTTTATGGACATACTTATGAATATACTAGATGCTATGAACTAATTAAAACACATGATTCAAACTTTAATAGCTTTAGATTACAATCACCAGCTTTTAGTGCAAAATATTATGCAATGGCAAACCCAGATGTAGTCAAAGTAGTTGGAAGCGATAGCAATAATCTTATGAGACATTATTTACAATATGGTGCAAGAGAAGGAAGAGTACCTTCACCAGTATTTATCGCAGACGATTATTTCTACTATAATCCAGATGTAGAAAGAGCTTGTGGAGGAGATAAAAAAGCAGCCTATTATCATTATATTAATTCTGGTATAAAAGAAGGTAGAAGAGCTAGTAAAGCTTTCTCTGCTTCAGAATATAAAGAATTGAATTCAGACTTATCTAATATGGATACTATGGATTTATTAAATCACTTTGGAAATTTTGGTATTTTTGAAGGAAGACAAACAAGTATAGTATTTATTCCTAGACAATATTCAGATTATAATAGTGACCTAAAAAAAGCTTACGGAAGCGATTGGGTTGGTTTATATAATCACTTTATAGCAATTGGAGCCAAGGAAGGAAGAAAATCAAGTGCTGTTTATTGCGGAGCAGACTATATAAAATATAATCAAGACTTAAAACAAGCTTATGGAAATGATGCAGCAGGAGCATTAAATCATTTTATATCTTTCGGTTTGGAAGAAAATAGAAGAACTTGTGAAAACTTTGAGCTTTTAGCATATCAGAGATACAATCAAGATTTATTAGATGCTTTTGGCATAGGACCTAGCAGAAATATTATGTACTATGTACATTATTTAATATTTGGAATGCATGAAAATAGAAAGGCTTGTTAAAAGTATTTATAAAAAGTTAAAATACAATTATAAAAATTCCTAGTTTTACTAGGAATTTTTATTTAACCTAAGCGTTTCTAACAAACTCAAATACTTATCTACAAAGCAAAGCAAAAAAGCTTCTCTACATTTTGGAATTTTTCTAAAAGTTAAAGGCCACATATGGCTTAAGATCATATTTTCTTCTATTAGATTTATATCTTTAAAATAAGTTTTTGCATTTTTTAGAGAAGCAGCTGGGTGAAAAAAACCATGAAATCTATGAGTAATAGATTTTTCGTGCCAATCGTATAAGTAAAAATCGTGTAGGAAAGCACCTCTAATTAAAGAAGAGTAGTCTACCTTCATATTTTTTTCTTTTGCAATTCTAAAGCAAAAATATGAAACTAAAAGGCAATGATCAAAAGTAGAAGTGTTTCCATGTTGAATATAGTTTTTCATTTCAAAAACCTCTTCTACTTTTTCTATTTTTTTAATTTCTTTTATAAATAATTTTTTATCTTCAAAACTAAGCATTTATTTACTCCTAACAATAAATATTATACCATGTTTTTGTAATTTGTAAACAAAGGTTATATTTGATTTTTTTTAATTAAGTGTTATAATACTTATTAGATTTAAAAAAGAAAGGATTTAAACAAGATGTATGTAGAACAGAAATTTTTTGTAGGTTTACAGGATATAGATGCTTCAAATAAAGTAACTAATAAGGCAATTTTAACCTTTCTAGAAGATGCTGGAGGGGTTCATTCTAATTTAGCAGGTTATGGGCTAAAAACTATTAAAGAAACTAATTTTAGTTGGATTATTTTAAATTGGAAGCTAAAAGTATTTAAAAGAGCTAATTACGCAGATACTGTAACAGTAAGAACTTGGTCTGCAGGTGCAGATAAATTGTATGCATATCGTGATTTTGAAGTCTTAAATGAAGTAGGGGATATAATTGCAATAGCTACTTCTAAATGGATTTCAGTTAATATAAAAACAGGAAGAATAAATAAATTAACAGAAGAAATAATTAAACCTTATAAAGGTGAGAGTAGAAGAGTATTTGAAAATTATGATTTTACAAAGATAGAAGAACCAGAAAAAATAGATAATTCTGTAAAATATACTATAAATAGACAAATGATAGATATAAATAAGCATGTACATAATGTATGTTATTACGATTTAGCAGAAATTGCAATTCCGGAAGAGATAATAGAAAATATGGAATTCAATAATGTAGAAATAATGTATAAAAAGGAAATAAAACTAGGTGAAGCCGTAAAATGTAATTATACAAAATTAGGAAAAGAAAATATAATTACAATTAAAAGTGAGGATGAAAAAGTTTTACATGCAATTGTAAAATTAAGCTAAGATATATTGACGAACAAATTTTTCTATGATATTATTATTGCAAACAAAAGTTTAGGTGATGATATGGAAAGAAAAATTCTACATGTAGATGTAAATAATGCATTTCTTTCTTGGACTGCTGTAGATATGCTAAGAAAAGGCTCTTCATTAGATATAAGAACCATACCTTCTATTATTGGAGGAGATGAAGAAAGGCGTTCAGGAATTGTTTTAGCCAAAAGTCCAATAGCAAAAAAATTTGGAATTGTTACAGGAGAGCCAATATATTTTGCAAAAAAGAAATGCAACCAATTACAAGTCTTTAAAGGTGATTTTAATATATATAGAAAAGAATCAGACAATCTATACAAATTTTTATTAAACTATACAGATAAAATAGAAAGATTTAGTATAGATGAATGTTTTATGGATTTAACAGGCTTTTTAATGGATAGAGAGCTTTTAAGTATTGCACAAGAAATAAATAAATTAGTATATGAAAAATTTAAGTTTACTGTAAATATAGGAGTATCTTCTAATAAACTGCTAGCAAAAATGGCTTCAGATTTTGAAAAACCAAATAAGATACATACTTTATATAGAGAAGAGATCCCAGATAAAATGTGGCCATTACCAGTTTCTGAGCTATTTATGATTGGAAGAAAAACGGTACCTAAACTTTTAAATATGCAAATAAAAACCATAGGAGATTTGGCTAAAACCGATAAAAACTTATTAAACAAAAAATTTGGGAAACATGGCATACAAATGTGGGAATATGCAAATGGAATAGATTCATCAGAAGTAAAAAATAAAAAGGAACTACCAAAAAGTATAGGAAATTCTGTTACCTTGCCAAAAGATGCTTTTACAAAAGAAGAAATAGAGAAAATCTTAGTAGCTTTGGCAGAGCAAGTAACTTATAGATTAAGAAAATATAATTTACTTGCAAATGTAGTAAATATTCAGCTGAGAACTAATAGTTTTAAAGATTACTCTCATCAAAAAAAATTAAAAGCCCCATCTTCTAGCACCAAAGAAATTATAGAACTATCAAAAGAAATTTTAGAGCAAATGGCATTAGATGAGCCAATTAGATTAATAGGTTTAAGAGTAGATAATTTAGAAAATAAAGATGAAATTCAAATATCTTTTTTTGAAACAGATGAGAAACAAAATAAATTAGACAAAGCTATAGATGAACTTAAACAAAAATATGGCTATACTAAAATTACAAGAGCGCGGAGAGCTAGAGGTTAGCGAGGTTAAATATCAAGAAGACAAATATAAAAAATAAAAGCAAACATTTTTTTCTGTAAAGTATTGACAAAGAACTTATGTTTGCTTATAATATGTTTACGAAAGCGAACATATATTTGTAAAAGTTTGCAATTTAAATACTTCTTATTTTTAGAAGGAAAGGGGAGAACTACTTATGTATAAAAATCATTTCAAATTAAGCTTACCAAAAACTATAAGAAATATATCTACAATTTTGGTTTTTTTTATCTTTTCTAATATATTTTACTATGGGAATATATCTCGTACTACAAAACATTTAGAGAACAATTCACAAGAACAAACAAAAATAGAAATAAAGCTTTAAAATAGCAACATTATTTCTAAATTTAGCCTTTTTATTACAAAACTTTTAAATATATTTAAATATAAAATAATATATACTATAATAGTGTTTTTAGTTCTGGTTAGAAGAACTCTCTAAGTTAGATATATCATTCATTACTAATAGTATCATTGTAGTTGTCTTTTGAATTAGTTTTAGACTTAGATTTTAAACTGGTTTCGTTAGCTAAAGGATTATGTTCAACTGCGCTACGAATTTGCTCATTATCTACATGAGTATAAATTTCTGTAGTAGAAATACTTTCATGTCCAAGTAGCTCTTGCAAAGCTCTTATATCTACATTTCCATATTTATACATTAGTGTTGCTGCAGTATGTCTTAATTTATGCACAGAATATTTATCTGGTCTATCTATATCAGCTAATTTTATTTCTTGTTTTACAATGTATTGAACAGTTCTTTTACTAATTCTTTTTTTCTGCTCACTTAAGAATAAAGCATCTCTAGAATTATATTTTACAGAATCTCTAGGTCTAACTTCTAAATAATTTTTTATTGCAGATATACAGGCATCATTTAGATAAATAGTTCTTTCTTTATTACCTTTACCAATAACATTTAACTTTCTATTTTCAAAATCAATATCACTTATATTTATACCAATAAGTTCAGATAAACGCATACCACAATTTAAAAGCAAAGTAATCATTGCAAAATCTCTAGCACTATTATCGTGATTATTATTGCTTTTTTTAGGTTTAGGAGTAGAAGCAGTTTCTAACAATTTTTTACTTTCTTCTAGAGTAAGATATTTAGGAAGTCTTCTATCTAGTTTTGGACTTTCCAAGTCTTGAGCAGGGTTATTTGGAATACGCTTAGTTTTATTGCACAAATAATGAAAAAAGGTTCTAATACTAGCTGTTTTTCTAGCTAAGGTTGCAGGTTTACTATTATAATTCTCCTTTAAATATGCTAAAAATGAATGAATGTCTTGAAGACTTATTTTTTTTATAGTGTCTAAATTCATATCTTTAATAGAAATTTGTTTTATATTTTCAATATCTTTAATGTTAACCATTTTGTATTTATATTTAATGAATTTTAAAAAATGAGATATATCATAATTATATTCTTTTACAGTATTTGTAGATTTATTTAAAATAGTAGCTATATATGCTAGAAAATCATTTAAAAATTCAGGGTTTTCTTCGTAGTTTATCATTTTAAATCCTTTCTTAAGTACAGTAAAAATTAAAATTTATATTTGTATAAATTTTGTCGACGCTCAGTAGCTAAGAGCTTAGTTACTCTCTCAAAGCTACTGTTCGTCCATTCTTTTGAAATTATTTTTGCAAAGGTTCAAAGAAATTGAAGTTTAAATCTTCCGCATGGTACAACCATACGATGTCTCCGATTTCGCAGGCCCAAGCATCATCAAAAGCGTGGCAAGCTTTTGATTTCCATACTCCAGTAGGCCCTACGATTGCTGGAGTTTCTGCCCAACATACGCGATAGGTCTTGCCAGTATTTTCCACTTGCAGTTTTGCCCATATTACTCTGGAAGAGCAGACTTTTTGGTCATCTTTGCTCAATTCCAAAATCCGGGCTTTTTGTTTTCTTGAATTTGTAACCATAAGCCACCTCCTAAGATTTGTACATTTTTAATTATAGCACATGTCTAGTGATTTTTCTATATTTTTATATGTTTTT
>CALXPP010000047.1 GCA_944390345.1 uncultured Clostridia bacterium | reverse complement strand
CAGGCTATAAAAAGCCTGGTATTTCAACGTTTTTATTACACTTCCATTATAATTGGCAAAATCATAGGATTTCTTTTTGTAGTTCTATAAATGTATTCTCTTAAATTATCTTTAATGTTAGATTTAATACTTGCCCAATCTGTTATATGCTCATCTACACACTTTTGTACTTGAACAGCAATTACTGCTTTTACATCTTCCATTAAATTTTCAGATTCTCTTACATACACAAAACCTCTAGAAATTATATCTGGTCCTGCAATTACTTCTCCTGTTGCAGAATCCATTGTAATGACAACTATAATTAAACCATCTTGAGATAAATGTTGTCTATCTCTTAAAACAATATTTCCTACATCTCCAACACCTAATCCATCTACCATTACTTTTCCAAATGGTACTGTTCCTGTAAGCTTTGCTTCATCTTGATTTAATTCTAAAATTCTTCCATTTGTTAATAAAAATATATTTTTATCATCAAAACCTAAAGATTTTGCAGTTTCACTATGAGCTATTAATTGTCTATATTCTCCATGTACTGGTATAAAGAATTTTGGTCTAACTAAAGAAAGCATTAATTTTTGTTCCTCTTGGCAAGCATGTCCTGAAACATGAACATCTGCTAAAGCACTATATACTACTTCTGCTCCTATTTTCATTAAATCATCTATTACTTTTGCAACATATTTTTCATTTCCTGGTATTGGTGTAGCAGAAATTATAACTAAATCATTTGCTGTAATATTTACTTTTTTATGTTCTCCATTTGCCATACGAGTTAAAGCAGACATTGCTTCTCCTTGACTTCCAGTAGTAATAATTACTAATTGCTCATCTGTATAGTTTTTAACCATATCTATATCGATAAAAAGATTTTTTGGTGCTTTTATATATTTTAACTTTATAGCAGTTTCTATCATATTAATCATACTTCTACCACATACAGCAATCTTTCTTTTATTTGCAACTGCTGCATTTACAATTTGTTGTACTCTGTGTACATTAGAAGCAAAAGTCGCAACTACAATTCTTTTATTACAATTGAAAAATAATTTATCGAAAACTTCTCCAACTGTACTTTCAGACATTGTATATCCTTTTCTTTCTGCATTAGTACTATCAGATAGCAATGCTAATACTCCTTTATTTCCAAGTTCTGCTAAACGGCCTAAATCTATTATTTCATCATCTATTGGAGTATAGTCTATTTTAAAATCTCCTGTGTGTACTATTGTTCCTACTGGTGTATGAATTGCTAAAGCAACAGCATCTGGAATACTATGTGAACTCCTTATAAATTCTACTCTCATTTTTCCAAGTACTATAGTTTGTCCTTGTTTTATCACTTTCATTTTAGTACTTTCTTTTAAATGATGTTCCTCTAGTTTATTTTCTATTAATCCTGCTGTTAATTTTGTAGCATAAATTGGAATATTTAATTGTCTAATTAGGTAAGGAATTGAACCTATATGATCTTCGTGTCCATGAGTTACTACTAATCCTCTAATTTTTTCTTTGTTTTTTACAAGATAAGTAAAATCCGGTATTACTAAATCAATTCCAAGCATATCATCTTCAGGAAATGAAACCCCACAGTCTACTATAACAATATCATTTTCATATTCGAAAACTGTAATATTTTTTCCAATTTCTTCAATTCCTCCTAGTGGAATTATTTTTAAGTTTTCTTTTTTAAATCCAACTTCTTCTTGAGCTCCTACAAGTTCTTTTTTAGTTTTTGAGTTTTTTGATGTTTTCTTTGCTCTAGTAGTTCTATTTATAGTTGGCTTAAAATTTGTTTTTTTTCTTGCTTTTCTTTCTTTTGCAGAAAAAACTGCATCCGTATATTCTGTTTTTGAATTATTTTCCATTTCTCTTTTGCAATTATAAAAATTGCTCTCCTTTCTTCTCTTTATTTTTTGCGCATAAAAAAATAGCTTAATTTTATTAAACTATTCGAAAAAATATTATTTTTTTAATTACTAAAAAACTATTAAACAATACTAAAAAGCATCTCTAGCTTATATTTGTTTAATATTCCAAATAATAAATATAAATTTATATAAAATCGCTTACACACCTAATATAAACTTCATCTCTTAAGTTTATATTTTAACGATTTTTTATTCCGTACCATTTATTTTTTTAATAATTAATAATTAATTTTCCGAACAATTTTTAAATAAATTTTTAAAATCTCTTTTTATACTGCAAATATTATACACTATTTTTCCACTAATGTCAAACACAGCTTTATTTATATATAATTATTCTCTTATTTTTAAATAAAATACATAAGTTTTTATTTTTGACATAAAAAAAGAAATGCCCCGCTTTAGCTGCGGGGCACGAGTGGATTATTCTATAAAAATCTTTTTTGAACTTTCCACTCTAGGTTTGCTGGGGTTTACGCTGCGTCAAAAGCCTCAAAAGAAATATCCAGCGGTATGAACTGCAGACCTGTTTCGATCTCTTTCCAGAGATTGTTCCTTTCTGCCATATATCTGTGCAGAATAAGTGTCCACACAGTTTCGGTTTCAGGACTCCTTTCAATTTTGTAATAGTGCTCTCCCAACTTTTGCACAGATGGAGCCTGTCCCAGCTTTTGAAAACGCTTCATCATTTCTGAGAACTCATCCTCAAACTCGCTGTTGACGGAATTGAATTTCACATAGAAAACATCTTTCAGTTCTCCTCTGATTTCTTTTCTTTCGGCATTGGGCCGTCCTACAAAGACGATCTTCTTGTTGTTTTTTTCCATAAAGCAAGCCTCCTAAGTTTTTATTGCACTTATAATTATACCATATTATGTAAATAATTGCAAATTTTTTACATAGTATTTAGTAATTTTCATGTTTCAAAAATTGATTTTTTTCGACATATTGTTCCTTTTAATTACCATCTATAATTGTTGCTCCTATTATTCCAGCATCATTATTGTATAAAGCCATACAGAAGTCTGGTTTTGAAGCATTAAAGGTTGCATTTGGTTCCATTATTTCTTTAATTAATTGTTTATATAAAGCAGTCTCCTTCCAATATGAAAAGCTTCCTCCAAAGCAAACTACTTCTGGTTCGAAAATATCTATATAATTACAAATTCCTGTTTTTAAATATTCAATATAAGTACGAATATCTTGCAAAACTTTTTCTCTATTTTCTGGTATTATTTTTTCTCTTAATTCCTGGCCAGATATATCACTATCTATATCTAAAGTTTCTGAAATTTTTAATCTTAAAGCCTTTATTGAAGCATAAGCTTCTAAACAACCTTGTTTTCCACAACTACATTGTCTTCCACCTTTGTTTACTACCATGTGACCTAACTCAAAACCAGAAAATCTTTTTGGCTCTAGAAGTTTACCTCCCATAAATACAGCTCCGCCAATACCTGTTCCTATATTAATAAAAACACAATCATCGTAGTTTTTCATTGCTCCATATTTTTTTTCAGCTAAAGCTGCACATTTTCCATCATTTCTAATATATATTGGTATATTTAATTTTTCTTTTAAAATTCCTACTATATTAAAATTTTTTAAATTCAAATTTCCAGCTTTTACAATAAAGCCATTTGAAATAGTTCCTGGAGATGCTATTCCTATTAATTCTATATCTTTTAAGCTTAAATTATTTTCTGCTAAAAGCTCGTTTACTAATCTTACTATTTCATTTATTATACTTTCTTCTATATGAACTCTATCTTGTCTTGTTAAAATTTTGTCCTTTACATTTCCTACAATTTTATCTTCTTCTATTAAGCCAACACCTATATGACTTCCACCTAAATCAATTCCAATTCTCATATTTCTTATTTGTACAAAATTTACTAGATTTTATACTCTCCTTAAATAAATTTAGATTTTTTCATTGGTATCTATAAACCTACAAATATAGTATCATATTAGTAAAAAAAAATCTATAATATGATAAAAAGTCTTAAGTTATTATAATAGCTTAAGACTTTCTATATTATTCTATTTCTTTTCCAGTTAACTCATTTACATATTTTCCTGTTACTTCATCATATACTCCTTTATATTCTTCTGCATTTTCTTCCTGCCCTTCTTCACTTGAATCTAACAATGGATTTGGATTATAATCTGGATTATCTATATATATTTGCAATCCTGATTCATCTGTACTACTTGCTTTTATCTCATTGGTAGTTTCGTCTAAAATATAATACTCACCTGTTTCTTCATTATATTGTATTCCTGTCTGTACCATATTTTCTTGATTTTTATTTTTTCTAATATTTACTACTATAATTATTCCTATTATTAAAATCACTATTATAAATAATATATATATTATCTTTCTATCTTTCATTTGTACTCCTTTCTGCCTACTCTGTATAGCTTGTCCAACCTAAGTTCTTTAAGCTATCTGTTGAACCTGGTGTAAAGTTATTTCCAGAAATATTTAAAGTTCTTAAACCAGCATTAAACAATTTTGTTAAAGTGTCTATATTATTGTGTCCACCAACTGTAGTTGTTTGTAATAAATTATTTGATAAATTTAGACTTGTAAATTTTATTTTTCCATTTTCAATTAAGCTTTCTAAAGGAGATAAATCACTGATATTGTTATCATTTAAAGTTAATGTCGATATATTTTTTAGATTAGATAATGCTGAAATACTAGAAATTTTATTATTATATAAATTTATTGTTTCTAATTTCGTACAATTACTTAATTCTTCTATATTACCTATACTAGAATTATATCCATTTAATATTTTTAATTCTGTACATGCTTCCAAACCATTTAAACTCTGCAAAGCTGGATTATCCCATATAGATACACTAGTTAGTTTAGTACAACTTTTTATATCACTAATATCCTTTAGTCTTGTTGCTCTAAAATCAACATTTGTTAGATTAGGTGCATTTTCTATTCCTTTTAAACTTGTTATATATGCTCTTTCAGAACTGTCTAAAGGATTATTACTTGTATTACCCGTTATAGATAATTTAATTAATTTTGATGTATTAAAACTACTTAAAAAATTTAAGTTATCCCCTCTATATCTAACAGAAATAAGTGTTTTTAAATTATTATTTTGTGGTAATGTAACTAATATTTTTTCTGTTTCTTCCTCATTGATAGCATTAAATTCTAAAGTTGTTAAATCTATGCATAAACTTAAATCTACATTAAAACCATCTCTTATTATAGCTTCATTTATTGTACTTGGTAATATATATTTTCTACTTCCTTCATTTCTTATAATAATCTTAATAATTTTTGAATTACTTAAATCAACAATTCCACTTCTAATATCACCTATATGGCTGCCAATACACTTATAATTCGTTATATCAGTACAATCTTCAAAATTAAATCCTTCTCCTATTGTTATAAATCCTCTACAAGCCCAAGAAGCATAATGAATCCAAGACTCTTCTATATTTTCATCTGATTGACTTGAAATATTATTAATAGCTATTTGTATTTTTGTTAAATCTATATTATTATTGTTTGTAACAAATGTTTTTAAATTTGTTCCTTTGGCATTTAATATATTTAAATCCGAAGAAATATTATTGCAATTTCTTATATCTAATTCTACTAATCCTGTTACATTATTCATAAAATCTAAGTTTTCTAATTGTAAACCTTTTAAACTTAATGCTTTTAACCCTGTCATTGTACTTAATATCTCTTGTAATTTTTCATTGCTAAGTTGTGCATTTCCACTTAAATTTAATCTTGTTACATTTGTTCTACCTTTTAATGCATTTATTTCATCTGAATCATCTGTTAAATTCATATTTGAATAATCATATGATGTTAATGTTGCAAAATATATATTGTATTTACTTGGAATACTATAATTTCCTCCACAATTTTGAAGTATATGTGTTGTTGGGTCTGCTAGTGCATCTCTTACTTCTATTCCTATCATTTTTTCGTTATTTGCTAAGTATAAATTATTTAATCCTGTTAAAGTTCCAAGTGTTATTACATTTTCTAAATTTACATTACTATATAAACTTAAATATTTTAAATTTGTATGATTTACTAGTGCTGTTATATCAGTTATGTTACAGCTATAAGCTAACATTGTATCTAAATTCATTGAGCTTTCTACTCCATTTAGATTTACTAGATTTGAATTATTGTGTACTGCAAGATATTTTAGTCCTGTCATTCCTTGCAATCCACTTATATCTGTCAAATTACATCTATGTGCCATCAAATATACTATACTTGAATGATTCTCTAGTCCTTTTAAATTTGAAAGAGTACTATTACACATTAAATCTAATTCATATATATTAGTAAATCCTTCTAAGGCTTCTATACTTGAGATTTTATTATTATTTAAATACATATATTTAATACTACTTTTTATATTCTGTGCAAATTTACTTAAACCACTTATATCTGTTAAATTTCCTCTTAGGCCATTTGTATAAGTATATTTTGAAAATCCAGTACCATCTAATGTAAAATCATAGTTAATTTCAATAAGATCCGTTATACCAGATATTCCAAAATACTCTAATTCATTTAGGTTTGTTGCATTTGCTAAGCCATTTCCTAAATTTGTTATTTGTGCATTTGCATCTGCCTCATTAATATTTGAAGATAAGTAAATATATAAATATTTTAAATCTAATACTGTTCCTAATTTTGAATAATCTCCTATTTTACTATCTTTCAAATATATATAATATAATAAACTACATGATTCTAGTCCATCTAAATTACTTACATTTACATTTTTTAATGTTAAAGTTTGTAATGATGTTAACTCTGATAAGGCTGATAATGATGTTATGTTATATTTACTTCCATCTAATTCAAAATCTTTTAATGATACTATATCTCCTACTGTTATTCCTTCTTCTCCAACTTCTATTCCTATCTCTGCTAACGCCTCTGTTAATGCTGATTTCATCTCTCCATCATTATTTACTTTTACCAGTGGTGTACTTGGATCTACTTCTAAGTCTCCTACTGTTCCTAATGCACCTTCTAGTCCATCTGCACAGTAATATACTCTTAAATCTTCTGTTATTCCATATACATCTATTAATCTTATATACTCTATATATTCTGTTGTATCTCCACCTTTTAGCTGATTTTTTATATCATCTGGAAGTGATTGTTTATTTACTAAATAATACATTTTTCCATCATAAGTTATATAATTTTTTGTTCCATCTTTTAAGCAAAGATTTGTCATTTTACTAGATAACATTTCTATCTTATTTGTATAATCATCTGCTTCGTCATAATATTTTACATACTCTGTTTGCAAATACTCTTCTAAAGCTGCTATACCTTGCATATATGTTGCATTTTGTGCTTGTGTAATTATCCCATTATCTCCGAATAACTGCATTTAAACTCACTCCTGCTAGTATAAGCATTACTATTATTGAGATTACTAAAGCTATTAAGGTTATTCCGTTTTCTTTGCTTTAAATCTTGAAATAATTTTCTTTCGTTCATTTAAGCTTTCCTCCTAAGTTTTATTATAATTAGAGAAAAGAAAAGTTTTTTCACTTTCTTTTCTCTTCAATCCATAAAACAATGTACCTAATGCTACACTTGTTTTTTTCTTAAAAGAAAACCATTTCAAGCTTTCAAGTTATTTTGTTAGATTATCTTTTTTGTAACACAAATAGCACTAACTTAAAGTTAGTGCTAAAAATTACTTCTTTACTTCTATTTTAAAAATAATCTTTACCATTAGACTTCCTTTGCATATTTGATTTTTATGGATTAACATCTTTAATTACTATAATTAAAGA
>CALXPP010000046.1 GCA_944390345.1 uncultured Clostridia bacterium | reverse complement strand
TTACATTCAATGCCTATAAATAAAACAGAATTAAATATAACATATTTATTAAAACAACTAATAGATGAATGTTATCCTATGCTAGAAAAAAATAATCTAAAATGCGTATTAAATGCATCAGATAAAGTAATATATGTGGGTGATGGAGATAAACTTGCAAGAGCATTTGGAAATTTATTAAAAAATGCTATTAGTTATAGTTATAAGAATACAGTTATAGAAATCGATGTTGAAGAAGAACTAGACAGTTTGCATATAACTTTTAGAAACAAAGGTGCTAAAATACCAGATTATAAGCTAGAAAAAATTTTTGAAAAGTTTTATAGAGGGGATGAATCAAGAGCAAGCACAACAGGTGGTGCTGGTTTAGGATTAGCAATAACAAAAGAAATTATTGAGCTACACAATGGTAAAATTAGTGTAAAGAATAATGATGAATATATAGAATTTAATATTGTATTATAAAATACTTTAGAATTAAAATTTAGTTATTAAATAAAGTATTAATTATTAATTGTTGATAATATTACGAATAAATTATATAATATTACTACTTACTAAGATTTGTAATTTTAAGCGAAAATATAAAAATTTATTAGAGGAGTATTTTATGAAGGTATTATATTTTGACTGCTCTAGTGGAATTAGTGGAAATATGACACTTGGAGCATTAACAGAAATAATAGGTGATGAAAATTATCTATTAAATGAATTAAAAAAATTAAATATTGATGGATACAAGATAGAAATATCTAAAAAAATAAAAAATGGAATTACAGGAACTTATGTAGATGTAATTTTAGATAATGAACATACTTTAGATCATCATACTGATTTACATGAACATCATCACGAACATAATCATAGCTCATCACACGAGCATCACCATGAGCATAGAAATTTAGAGGATGTTAATAAAATAATAGAAAATAGTTCTTTAAATAATGATGTAAAGGATTTGGCAAAAAAAATCTTTTTAAGAGTAGCAGAAGCAGAGAGTAAAGTTCACAATAAAACTTTAGATGAAGTTCATTTTCACGAAGTAGGTGCAATAGATTCTATTGTAGATATTGTTGGAACAGCAATTTTAATCAATAAAATAAATCCAGATAAAATCATATCTAGCATTGTAAATGATGGATATGGCTTTATAGAGTGTGCACACGGAACTATCTCTGTTCCTGTTCCAGCAACTAGTGAAATATTTGTAAATTCTAAAGTTAAATTTAGGCAAATAGATATAGATACAGAACTTGTAACACCAACTGGAGCAGCAATAATCGCAGAACTTGCCGAAGAATTTAAAACGCTTCCAACAATGACAATAGAAAAGATAGGTTGGGGAACAGGTTCAAAAGATTTAAAAATTCCAAATGTACTTAAAGTATATTATGGAGATATGCAAGAAAAAGCAGAAGATTTCTTAGTAATGGAAACAAATATAGATGATTCTACTGGAGAAATATTAGGGTATGTTCAAGAAAAATTATTTGAGGAAGGTGCTTTAGATGTATTTTTCACACCTATATTTATGAAAAAAGGTAGACCTGCTTATAGACTAACAGTTGCTTGTAAGCGAAAAGATATGTTAAAATTACAAAATATCATATTTAGAGAAACAACAACAATAGGAATTAGATATCGTTTTGAATCTAGAACTGAACTTACAAGAGAATTTGTAGAAATAGATACAAAATATGGAAAAATAAAAGCTAAAAAAGTCATAAATAACGGTGAAACTTACATATATCCAGAATATGAAAATATGAAAAAACTTGCAAAAGAAAATAATATACCATTAAAAGAACTATATAAATTAGAAGAATTACTTGAAAAATAAATTTTTTAGTGAATTCTATCCAAAATTTAATAAAATACATATAATATAAAAAGGCTATGTATCCTAAGTACATAGCTTCTTATATTATAGAACGATTTTAGAGATGTTTTTCTTAAGTGAAAACTACATAGCGTTCTTTTTTATTTATTTAATTTTTAAGGAGGTAGTATAATGTATAAAAATACTGAAAGTAGTTTTGAAGATTTTGGCTTAAGAAAAGATAGCCAAATATTAAAAAATAGATCTGTTATAGGAAATACACCTATGGTAAAAATTAAATATAAATACAAAAATAAAATTAAAACTGTATTTGTAAAATTAGAATATTTTAATTTAACAGGAAGTATAAAAGATAGAGTTGCATTTTATATTATTAACAATGCCATAAAAAAAGGAATCTTGAAAGAAAATGCGCCAATAGTAGAAGCTACTAGTGGTAATACAGGTATTTCTTTATCAGCTTTAGGAAGCTTATATAAACATCCAGTATATATATTTATGCCAGATTGGGTAAGCAAAGAAAGAGTTAAATTAATGGAAATATATGGAGCTAAAGTGTTTTTAATTTCAAAAGAAGATGGTGGTTTTAAAAAATGCGTATTTGAAGCAGAAAAATTTGCTAAGTCTATAAATGGATTTTTAGCTAATCAATTTGAAAATAGAGATAATTATTTAGCACATTACAACACTACTGCAGAAGAAATTATAAATCAGCTTTCAGAAGATATTGGTGGCTTTGTATCTGGTATAGGCACAGGTGGAACTTTGATGGGCATAGGAGATAGATTAAGAAAAAAATATCCAAATATAGCTATAACAGCTATTGAGCCTGATAGTATGCCATTACTATCGAAAGGAAAGATTTTTGGAAGTCATAAAATAGAAGGAATTGGTGATGAATTTATTCCAAAATTAGTAGAAAAACAAAAAATAGATAAAGTTATATTAGTAAATGATGAAGATGCAATAAATATGTCTAGAAAACTATCTAAAGATCTTGGTATAGGTGTTGGAATCTCATCTGGTGCAAATTTAATAGGAAGTGTTTTATTAGCAGATGAGATAGAAAAAAATGTAGTTACAGTATTTGCCGATGATAACAAAAAATATTTATCTACAGATTTATTTAAAGAGCCTAAAGAAAATGAGCAATTTATTTCTAGTAAAATAGAATTATTAAGCTATGATTAGGCTATCAATATATGCAAAAATTAATTTTAAATAATAAATAAAAAGTAGAAAATATTATTTCTTTATGATATTATTATTACAGCAATTAATTGTTGTAAAGAAAGGAGAAGAAATTATGAAAAATATTAAAGTAATAATTCTAATCATAGTTTTACTAATAATTATGGTAGGAAGTATTTTGATAGTTTATACAAATTCTAGAGATATACCAATATCAGAAAAAAATATAGCTTATCCACTAGAAGAAAATACTACAAGTTTTAACGAAACAAATTCAGTAAATAATAACGAAAACATTATAGGTAATATCAATGAGACCAATTCTTTTAATACCAATATAATTGAAGGAAATTTTAAAATAGTAGAAGTAGATGAAAATAGTTTTAAGAACAATTATACAATAGAAGAACCTTTCGATATAATAAACGAAGAATATTTTAATATCGAAAAAGAAAATAGTACTCTAACTATCTCTTTAATTCAATCAGATAGAAATAAAGAATTATTAGGGGATATTAAAGAAATTACATATAATCAAAAATATATTATAAATAATGTAAATGCTGAAGAAGTAACTACAATTTTCTGCGGAGGGGAAGGACAGGATTTAATGTACCCAGTAGTGTATCTATTACTAAATAATGGTACAGTAAAAGGAGTTGACATAGAAGCTGGATACAATACAGGTACTTTTAATGCAGAAACTATTTATAATTTAGAAAATGTGCAAAAAATTGAACAAGCAGATGTAACTCCACCTAATGATAGTGGCTATGTGGCAGTAGTTGCTACTACAGAAGATGGAAAAGTTTTCGAGATAAGAAAAGAAGAAAAAATATTGTAGAATGTTTTTGTATAAAAAGTAAGTTAAACAAAATATTTGTAAGGAGAACAATGTCTTTAATAAGTGTAAATAATTTAACATTTGGTTATTATGGAAGTTATAATAATATATTTGAAAATGCTTCATTTAATATAGATACTGACTGGAAATTGGGTTTAATCGGTAGAAACGGCAAAGGAAAAACAACATTTTTAAAATTACTACAGGGAAAATATGAATACAAGGGAACAATATCTAAAAATGTTGATATAGATTATTTCCCTTTTGAGATAACTAGTAAAGATAGAATGTCGATAGAAGTAGTAAATGAAATTGCTCCAAATGTTGAAGATTGGGAAATTATAAAGGAATTAAATTTGCTTAATACTGATACTGAAATTTTATATAGAAATTTTAATTTATTAAGTGGCGGAGAACAAGTAAAAATACTTTTAATAAGTTTATTTTTAAAGGGAAATAACTTTTTACTGATAGATGAACCTACAAATCATTTAGATGTTGAAACAATAGATAATTTAGTAAATTATTTAGAAAAGAAAAAAGGTTTTATAGTAGTTTCTCATAATAGAAATTTTTTAGACAAAATTGTAGACCATATAATTGCTATAAATAATACTAATATTGAGATACAACAAGGTAATTTTTCATCTTGGAAGGAAAATAAAGATAGACAAGATAATTTTGAAATAGTACAAAATGAAAGGTTGAAAAAAGATATAAACAGACTTGAAATTGCTTCTAAAAATTCTGCAAAATGGGCAAATAAAGCTGAAAGGGCAAAAAGCAAAAAATATAATACTGAAAGTACAATAGACAAAGGTTATATAGGACATAAAGCTTCTAAGATAATGAAAACTTCAAAAGTTATGGAACAAAGAATTGAAAAAGCAATAGACGAAAAAACTAATTTATTAAGAAATATAGACAAAAATGAGAATTTAAAGATTATTCCTTTAGAAAGCAATAAAAATCCGTTAGTTCTAGTAAATAATTTACAGATAAAATATGATGATAGAGCAATATTTAATCCTATTTCCTTTGAAATAAATACTGGAGATAGAGTTGCACTTGTTGGTAAAAATGGTGTTGGAAAATCAAGTATATTAAAACTTATTCTAGGAAAAGAATTACAATATAATGGAATTTTTAAATTAGCAAGTGAGTTAAAAATATCTTATGTATCACAAAGCACAAAAGATTTAAAAGGAAATTTGAAAACTTTTGCACAAATTAGTAAAATAGATGAAAGTATTTTTAAAGCAATGTTAGTAAAAATGGGATTACTAAAAACTGATTTTGATACAAATATACAAGATATGAGCGAAGGTCAAAAGAAAAAAGTTTTAATCGCAAAAAGTATATCAGAACAGGCTAATATCTATATATGGGATGAGCCTTTAAATTATATAGATATATTAACAAGAATACAAATAGAAGATGCTATTTTAAATTATAAACCTACACTTGTTTTCGTAGAACATGATGAAACATTTATTAAAAAAGTGGCAACTAAAATTATAAATATAGAAAAGTAAGTAGTTGATAAATTTATAGTATATATAAATATTAAAAAAATCAGAATTTTAAGATTAGTTTGAAACATAACTAATCTTTTTTATGTAAACAATTTACTTTTATTTCAATTTATGATAAAATTAAAATAGTTTGTAAAATAAGGAGAATTCTGATGAAAAAAGAAAAAAATAGTTCTGTTACAGATGTATTAAAAAAACTTTATAAAATATTAAATAGAAAGCAAAAAATAAGTTTTGGAATAATAGTTGCAATAATGATTATATCAGCTGGTTTAACCCAAGTAACTCCAAAAGCAATTGGATGGTTAACAGATGATATATTAACACAAAGCGAAATTGCATTTAAAAAAGTCATTCCTTTTTTAGTATTAATATTAATTGTAAATGTAGTAAATGAAATCATAAAAATAATTAGAAGAGTTATGGTAGAAGATACTGCTACTAGGACTGAAAAACAAGCAAGAGGAATGGTAATAAGATCATTATTAATGGCACCACTATCTTATTTCAGAGAAAATATGACTGGAAATATTCATGGTAGAATGAATAGATGTTTAGAGGGAACGGTTAAATTAGAAAAATTACTATTTATGGATTTTGCCCCAGCAATATTCAATAGTATAGCAGCAATAATAACAATTTTTATAACATTGCCATTTGTTTTGGCATTGCCAATGATGCTAGTTATACCAATTGGAATATTTATTGTTTTTAAACAAATAAGTAGTCAAAAAGGAATAAGAGTAGAGCTTTTAGAGAGTAAATCTCAAATGGATGGAACAATCGTTGAATTAATAAACGGTATTGAAGTTATTAGAATAAGTGATAGTGTTGATTTTGAAACTAATAGATTTAATGATAAATCAGAATTTTTGAGAAAAAAAGAAATGAAGCATCATAAAGCGATGGCCATGTACGATTGCTTGAAATTTATTAATGAAGCTTTTTTTACAGTATTAATTATAGGTATTTCAACATATTTGGCAACTAGAAATATTATTTCTGTTGGTAATGTTTTAACAGCATATTTATGTTTTAATCAATTAATAAAACCACTAGAAGAATTACATAGAATATTTGATGAATTATCAGAGTGTACCGTTTTAGCAACTGATTTCTTTAAGATGGTAGAAATACCAAATGATTTTTCTTATCTAGAATTAGCAGAGAAAAATGAATTAAAAGAAATTGAGCCTATTATTAAAATAGAAAATTTAATGTTTTATTATAATGAAGATAAAAGCAAAATAATATTAAATAATTTTAATTTATCAGTAGATAAAGGAATGTTTTTAGGAATAGCTGGACCAAGTGGATGTGGCAAATCTTCATTAATAAAAGCAATTTGCAAATTAGAAAAGGGATATGGAACAATTATATTAGATTCTAAAAATATAAATTCTTTAACTAGGAAAGATATCTCTGAATTAATAGCCCTAGTTCCTCAAAGTCCTTTCTTAATAGCAGGAACTATTTATGAAAACATATGTTATGGAATTGATAGAGAGGTTTCAATTAAAGAAGTCGAAGAAGCAGCAAAAAAAGCATATATATATGATTATATAAATAGTTTACCAGATAAATTTGATTCAGCTATATCTGAAGGAGGAAATAATTTATCTGGAGGTCAAAGACAAAGAATAGCAATAGCAAGAATCTTCTTAAGAAAACCTAAAATACTAATATTAGATGAGGCAACTTCAGCACTAGATAATACTTCTGAAAAGCACATTCAAACAGAAATAGAAAAATTACAAAAAGAAAATAATACAACAATTATTTCAATAGCACATAGATTAACTACATTAAAAAACTGCGATAGAATAATAGTATTAAATAAAGGCAATATAGCAGAAAGTGGCAAGTATAATGAATTAATTCAAAAAAACGGTATATTTAGTGATATGTACTATGGAAAATTAAAATAATTATATTCTTTTATTCCTCAAAGAGTAATTATTTTTGTATTTATGATCCAATATTTTTGAGTGATAAATATAATATTGAATACCATAAAAAAGCATTTGATAATGTGTTAAATTATTAAAAAGGAGAAAATTAATATGGAAGAAAAATTTTCAAAAGACTCATTTGAACAAGAAGACTATGATGAAATTAAAGGTATGTTAAATGATTTATTATTAGATTTATTTAGAACAATGTTGGACTATAAAAATGTATCATATGTGAATGAAGAAAATAATTTTGAACATTTGGATTGTTTAGTAAGAATGAATTATCCACAATTTTCAGAAGATTTAATGCATCTTTCGATTTCAAGAAGTGAACCAAATCATACATACTTAGATGTTATAAAAACAATGTTATCTACATATGTATGTTTAAAGAAGATGTATAATAATTCTGAGTTAGAAAAGAGATATTTTGAATGTAATCCAAATAATGGTGAAGATATAATTGATGATTATGAGGTAATAGACTAATATTAAAAAAATATCAAAAATTACCAGGCACAGAATTGTGTAATAAACTGAAACTAAACTAAAGGTTTATTAAAGTAAACTAACTGTCGGTTGAGTTTGTAAAAAAGTAATATTACAATAGAATTAACA
>CALXPP010000045.1 GCA_944390345.1 uncultured Clostridia bacterium | reverse complement strand
TTTATAGTAATTTGAGTACAAAATTTCTAGGAAGAAATTTAATTTATTATGAAATAATAGATTCTACACAAGAAGAGATTTGGAAAATCGCTAAGAATGTACCACAAGGTACTTTGGTATTAGCAGACCTTCAAACTAAAGGAAAAGGAACTCATGGAAGAAATTGGTGCACAGATGAAAAAAATAATATAGCTTTTTCTTTTATTTTAAAACCAAATTGTGATATAAAGAGACTAGAAGGTTTAACATTAGAAATTGCAGAAATTATATTAAAAGTTTTTGAAGAAGTTTATCAAATTAAACTCCAAATAAAAAAGCCGAATGATATAGTATATAAAGATAAGAAAATAGGCGGGATACTTACAGAAACAAGAGTAATAAAAAATAAGGTTAACTATTTAAATATTGGAATAGGAATTAATACCAACAAAGAAAATTTTCCAAAAGAACTAATAGATATAGCCTCTTCTATAAAAAAAGAATTTAATATAGAAATAGACAATATAAAAATTATAACTAATTTTTGTAATAAATTTGAAAAAAGTTTTTTAAAAAGAATGGAGGATTAAAATGAAAATAGCTTTTTTATTTCCAGGACAAGGAGCACAAACCGTAGGAATGGGAAAAGACTTTTACGAAGAATACGAGGTAGCAAAAAAAATTTATAAACAGGCAGAAAAAGAAACTGGAATAGAAGTTTCAAAATTAAGTTTTGAAGGACCAGAAGAAGAATTAAACCAAACAAAAAATACCCAAATTTGTATGGTAACAATGAGCTTAGCAATATTAGAATTATTGAAAGAAGCAAGAATTAAAGCAGAATATTCTGCAGGACTTAGTTTAGGAGAATATGTGGCTTTAAATTATGCTGGTGCAATTAATTTAAAAGATACTCTAAAAATAATACAAAAAAGAGGAGAGTATATGCAAAACTTAGCTCCAGAAGGAGATTGGGCTATGGCAGCAGTACTTGGACTTTCAGATGAAGCAGTAGAAGAAGTTTGCAAAAAAGTTAAAACTGGTTTTGCAGTTCCTGCAAATTATAATTGTCCAGGTCAAGTAGCAGTATCTGGAGATAGAGCTGGAATACAAGAACTAACTGAACTTGCAAAATCAGCAGGTGCAAAGAGAGTTATTGAGCTTAAAACTAGTGGACCATTTCATACAGAAAAGTTGCAAAAGGCTTCAGAAGCTTTAAGAAAAGAACTAGATAATATACAAATTGGAAAATTAGAAAGTATAGTAGTAAAGAATCTTGATGCAAAACCATATACAGAAAAAGATGATATAAAAGAAATTCTTGCAAAGCATGTAATGAGCCCTGTAAGATTTTCTGCTTCAATTAAATATATGTTAGATAATGGAGTTGATACTTTTGTAGAAATAGGACCAGGAAAAGTATTAACATCTTTAGTAAAGAAAGTAAGTAGAGAAGTAAAATGTATAAATATTTCTAATGTAGATTCATTAAAAGAAGCTATTAAGGAGTTAAATATAAATTAAATTTTAGGAGGTTTTTTATGAGTGAAGAGAAAAAAGTAGCTTTAATAACAGGTGCTACTAGAGGTATAGGAAGAGAAATAGCTTTAACTTTAGCTGAAGAAGGCTATAATATTGCTCTAAACTATAGAAAAGCAAATGAAGAATTAGAAACACTAAGAAAAGAAATTGAAGAAAAAGGTGTAAAATGTTTAGCCGTATGTGGAGATGTTTCAAATTTTGAAGAAGTAGAAAAATTTGTAAAAGAAATAATTTCAGAATTTGGAAGAATTGATGTATTAGTTAATAATGCTGGAATTACAAAAGATATGTTGCTTATGAGAATGAAGAAAGAGGACTTCGAAAGCGTTGTAGATGTAAATTTGGTAGGAACTTTTAATGTGACTAAAAATGTAATTAGCTATATGATGAAAGCAAGAAGTGGAAGAATAGTAAATATTTCTTCAGTAGTTGGAATTTCAGGAAATGCAGGACAAACTAATTACTCAGCTTCTAAAGCAGGTATAATTGGATTTACTAAAAGTTTAGCAAAAGAAGTCGCTTCAAGAAATATAAATGTAAATGCAGTAGCACCTGGATTTATAGAAACTAATATGACAGAAGTACTAAAAGAAGAAATAAAAGAAGAAATAGCAAAATCAATTCCTTTAAAAAGAATGGGAAAAGCTAAAGATGTTGCAAATCTAGTTAAATTTTTAGTATCAGAAGATAGCTCATATATTACAGGTCAAGTAATAAATGTAGATGGCGGAATGTTAATGTAAAAGAAGGGAGAAAAGATGGAAAGAAGAGTAGTTATAACAGGATTAGGAGCAATAACTCCAATTGGAAAAGATGTAAAAGAAACTTGGGAAGGAATAGAAAACAAAAAATGTGGAATAGACAAGATTTCACTATTTGACGCAAGTGATTTTAAAACTAGCTTAGCAGCAGAAGTAAAAGATTATGATGCTTCAAATTATTTTGAAGTAAAGCAAGCTAGAAGACTAGATAGATCTTCTCAATTTGCAATAATAGCAGCCAGAGAAGCTTTTAAAGACAGTAATATAACTAAAGAAAATACAGATTTCGAAAATGTAGGTATATTTGTAAGTTCTGGTATAGGAGGTTTAAAAACTATTCAAGAACAATGTGAAACAAATTGCTTAAAAAGTCATTCAAGAGTATCTCCAATGTTTATTCCAATGGCAATATCAAATATGCCTGCTGGAAATGTTTCAATAGATTTAGGATTAAAGGGCGAATCTATCTCAATAGTTACTGCTTGTGCTTCTTCAACACAAGCTATAGGCGAAGCTTATAGAACAATTAAGCACGGATATGAAGATTGTATTCTAGCTGGTGGTACAGAAGCTTCTATTTGTGAAATAGGAATTGCTGGCTTTGAAAATATGAAGGCATTATCTTTTTCTGAGAATAAAAATAGAGCAAGTATTCCATTTGATAAAGAAAGAAATGGCTTTGTAATGGGTGAAGGTGCTGCAATATTAGTTTTAGAGGAATTAGAACATGCTAAGAAAAGAAATGCTAAAATATATGCAGAAGTTATTGGGTATGGAGCAAGTTCAGATGCTTACCATATTACTTCTCCTTGTCCAGATGGTGAAGGTGGAGCAAGAGCTATGAAAAGAGCTATTGCAGATGCAAATATAAAGCCAGAAGAAATAGACTATATAAATGCGCATGGAACTTCTACACATCTAAATGATTTAACTGAAACAATGGCTGTAAAAGAAGCTTTAGGAGAAGCAAGCAAGAAAGTAATGATAAGCTCTACAAAAGGAAATATAGGTCATTTATTAGGAGCAGCTGGAGCTGCAGAAGCTATTGTTTGTACAAAAGCAATAGAAAACTCTATTGTTCCTCCAACTATAAATTACAAAGTAAAAGATGAAGATTGTGATTTAGATATAGTTCCAAATGAGTTAAGAAAAAAAGATTTAAATATCGTAATGTCAAATTCTTTAGGATTTGGTGGTCATAATGCAAGTATTATTCTAAAAAAATATATTAAGGAGGCTTAAGATGGAATACGAAAAAATTAAACAATTAATGGATGATATGGGAAATTCAAAATTAACATCTATAGATATTGATTTCCCAGACGGAACAAAAATAAAAATGAAAAAAGAGCAAAAAGAAGTAATTATTCAGAAAAATGAACTTCAAAATCTTGTAGAAGTTCCAGTAGCAGAAGATAAAGCTTTAGAAGCACCAAAAAAAGAGGAAGAAGGAAATATAGTAAAATCTCCAATGGTAGGAACTTTCTACTTAAAACCATCTCCAACTTCAGAGCCTTTTGTAGAGATTGGAAAAGATGTAAAAAAAGGAGATACACTTTGCATTATAGAAGCAATGAAGCTAATGAATGAAATAGAATCTGAATATGCAGGAAAAATAGATGAAATATTAGTAGAAGATGGAAAGCCAGTTGAATATGGCACACCACTTTTTAGAATTAAATAATTAATTTGAAAGGGAAATATAAAAATGTTAAATAAAGAAGAAATAAAGAAAATAATTCCTCAAAGAGAGCCTTTTTTGATGATTGATGAAGTAGAGGAATTTATACCAGGAGAAAGTGCTATAGCTTACAAAAATGTAAATGAAAACGAAGGATATTTTAAAGGACATTTCCCTGGAAATCCAATAATGCCAGGAGTTTTAATAACAGAAGCTCTAGCTCAGACTGGTGCTGTTGCAATACTTTCAATGGAAGAAAATAAAGGAAAAAATGCTTTATTTGGTGGAATTGATAAATTAAAATTTAAAAAGATGGTAGTACCTGGAGATAGATTAAAACTAGAAGTAAAGATAATAAAACGCAAAGGTCCTATAGGAGTAGGAGAAGCTATAGCTACAGTAGATGGAAAAATAGCAGCAAAAGGTGAACTTACTTTTGCATTAGTTTAATTTTTAGAAAGGAAGTTGAAGATGAATAAAATTTTAATTGCAAACAGAGGAGAAATAGCAGTTCGTATAATAAGAGCTTGTAGAGAAATGAATATAAAAACTGTTGCGATTTATTCAGAAGCAGATAAAGATGCTCTTCATACAAGACTTGCAGATGAAGCTATTTGTATAGGACCTGCTCCATCTAATAAAAGTTACCTAAATATTAAAAACATTATAGAAGCAGCAAATATTACTGGTGCAGATAGTATTCACCCAGGTTTTGGATTTTTATCAGAAAATACAAATTTTGCTAAAATTTGTGAAGAATCTCATATAAAATTTATTGGACCAAAATCACAAGTAATAGATTTACTAGGAAATAAATCAAATGCAAAGGAAATGATGAAAAAAGCAGGAGTTCCAGTAATTCCTGGCTCAGATGGAAGCATAAATAACTTTGAAGAAGCAAAAAAAGTAAGCAAAGAAATAGGATATCCTATAATATTGAAGGCTGCAGCAGGAGGCGGCGGAAAAGGCATTAGAATAGTAGAAAGTGAAGAAGAATTAGAAAACGCCTATAATATAGTAAAGCAAGAGGCTAAAGTATCTTTTAATGATGATGAAATCTATATAGAGAAATTTGTAAAAAATCCAAGACATGTAGAAATTCAAATTTTAGCAGATGAATATGGAAATATAGTGCATCTAGGTGAAAGAGATTGCTCTATTCAGAGACGACATCAAAAAGTATTAGAAGAAACACCTTCAACAGCGGTAGATGATAAGATAAGAAATAAGATGGGAGAAGCTGCTATAAAAGCTGCTAAAATAGCAAAATATACTAGCTGTGGAACTGTAGAATTCCTATTAGATAGTGATAAAAATTTCTATTTTATGGAAATGAATACTAGAATTCAAGTAGAACACCCTATTACAGAAATGAGAACAGGAATTGATATTGTAAAAGAGCAAATAAGAATTGCAGGCGGAGAAAAGCTTAAATTTAAACAAAAAGACATTACTTTTAGAGGTCATGCGATAGAATGTAGAATAAATGCAGAAAATCCAAAAAAGAACTTTATGCCTTGCCCTGGTACTATTACAGGAATTAATTTACCGGGAGGTAATGGAATAAGAATAGATACGGCTATTTATGAAGGCTATACTATTCCGCCAAATTATGATTCTATGATAGCAAAAATAATTGCTTATGGTTACAATAGAAATGAAGCTATAAGTAAAATGAAAAGAGCCTTAGAAGAACTTGTAATAGATGGAGTAGATACTAATAGAGACTTTTTATTTGATATTATCAAAAATCCTAATTTTATTAGAGGAAACTTTGATACTTCTTTTATTGATAAAGAGATATTTAAGAAAGATTAGCGAGGTAAATAAAAATGATTGTAGATAAAATAAAAAAGAGAGAAGCTTCTGCTAAGCAAAAAAAATCTAATATAGATATACCTATTGGAAAATGGGTAAAATGTGAAAAGTGTAAAGAAATTATTTATAAAGATACACTTAGAGAAAATTTAAACATTTGCCCTAATTGTGGTCATTATTTTAGAATGCATATAAATAGAAGATTAAAGCTTGTTACCGATGAAGGTAGCTATAAAAGATTTGATTTAGATTTAGAAACAACAAATCCATTAGGTTTAGAAGAATATACAAAAAAATTAAAAGTATTAAGAGAAAAAACAGGTCTTACTGAAGCTGTAGCTTGTGGTACAGCAGAAATTAATAAAGAAAAAGTAGTTATATGTATAATGGATAGTGGCTTTTTAATGGGAAGTATGGGAGTTGTTGTAGGAGAAAAAATTACTTATGCAATTGAGCAAGCGATAGAAAAGAAATTACCTTTAGTAATTTTTACTGTTTCTGGAGGAGCAAGAATGCAAGAAGGAATAATTTCTTTAATGCAAATGGCAAAAGTATCAGCAGAACTTACAAAGTTAGATAAAGCAGGTCTTTTATATATAACTGTTTTAACAGATCCAACTTATGGAGGAGTTACAGCATCTTTCGCAAGTTTAGGAGATATTATTTTGGCAGAGCCAGGTGCAATGATAGGTTTTGCAGGTCAAAGAGTAATAGAGCAAACTATTGGAGAAAGTCTTCCAGAAGGTTTTCAAACAGCAGAGTTTTTACTAGAGCATGGCTTTATAGATAAAATTGTTGAAAGAAAAGATTTAAAAGATACTATTTCAAAACTAATTAAATTAAATAAAGGAGGGATAAATTAATGGCAGAAGAAAATCTAGCTAAAAAAAGTAAAAAGCTTTCTGCTTGGGACAAAGTAGAAATAGCAAGAGATCCAAAAAGAAAAACCTCCTTAGATTATGTAGAAGAAATTTTTGATGATTTTATTGAATTACATGGAGATAGAGCTTTTAAAGATGATAAAGCAATTGTATGTGGTTTAGGAAATATTGGAAAACAAAATTTTACAATAATAGCAGAGCAAAAAGGCAGAAATACTAAAGAAAATATAGAAAGAAATTTTGGAATGCCAAATCCAGAAAGCTATAGAAAAGCTATTAGGCTTATGAAACAAGCAGATAAATTTAAAAGACCAATAATTACATTTATAGATACTAAAGGAGCATATCCAGGAATAGGAGCAGAAGAAAGAGGTCAGCGGTGAGGCTATTGCAAAATCTATGTTCGAGATGGCAAAATTAAGAGTACCAGTAATAGCTATAATAGTAGGAGAAGGTTCTAGCGGTGGAGCTTTGGCAATTGGTGTTGGAAATAAAGTATATATGCTAGAAAATGCTATTTATTCAATACTATCTCCAGAAGGATATAGCAGTATTTTATGGAAGGATGCTTCTAGATTTAAAGAAGCAGCAGAAAAAATGAAATTAACAGCAGAAGACTTGTTAGAATTAAAAGTAATTGATAAAATAATTAAAGAACCAAAAGAAGACTTAGAAGAGGCTTTTAAGAAGACGGCAAAAAGTTTAAAAAAAGAAATAATATCTGCAATGAAAGAATTTAAAACAATGTCAGAAGAAGAAATTATAGAGCAAAGATATTTAAAATTTAGAAATATGGGAGAAGTAATTAAGCTTAAATAAAATAAAAAGTAAAAAAATTAATTTAAAAAGGAGAATTAAGATGTTGTTAAAAGATAAGAAAATTTTAATTATGGGAATTAGAAATAAATGGAGTATCGCTTTTGGAATTGCAAAAGCTGCTTACGAAAATGGTGCTAAGTTAATTTTTACATATATGGGAGAAGAAAATAAACCAAAAATAGAAGAATTAATTAGTGAATTTAAAGGTAGCAAAGCATATGTTTTAAATGGTGCTTCTGAAGATGAAATAGTAAAAGAAGTATTTACAAAAATAAAAGAAGAAAATGGAAAATTAGATGGAATTGTTCATGCTATAGCACATGCAAATACAGAAGATTTACATCATGATTTTATTTATACAAGTAAAGAAGGTTTCAGTCATGCAAATGATGTAAGCGCATATTCCTTTGTATTAGTAGCTAGAATGGCAAAAGAATTAGATATGTTAAATGAAAATGCTAGTTTAGTTACTTTAACTTATCATGGTTCTACAAAAGTTTTAGAAGGTTACAATGTTATGGGAATTGCAAAAGCTGCTCTAGAAGCTAGTGTAAGATACTTAGCAGATAATTTAGGAAAAGAGGGAATAAGAGTAAATGCAGTATCTGCAGGTCCAATTAAAACTCTTTCAGCAAAGGGAATTAAAGATTTTTCTTCAATACTAACAGTAGTAGAAGAAAAAGCACCTTTACATAGAAATGTGACAACTACTCAAGTTGGAAATGTAGCAGCATTTTTACTAAGTAGTATGTCAGATGCAATTACAGGTCAAGTAATTTATGCAGATAGCGGATATAACATTATGGGTGTTTAGAAAATATTTTAGGTAAAAAACTCTAATTAAAATTAGAGTTTTTTTATTTAATAGGAAAGTTCTCAAAAATAATTAATAAAAAATAAATAAATTAAAAAAAAGCATTGCAAAAAGATGTTCGGTATGATATAAATATTAACACTAAAGGAGGTGAGAAAATGAGACAAACTTTTACATATATGATAAAACCAAATAAAAGCCAAGAAAAGATAG
>CALXPP010000044.1 GCA_944390345.1 uncultured Clostridia bacterium | reverse complement strand
AGTCTGCGCAATGATTGGTTCATCAGCAGCTCTTTCTATTTCAGATATTCCATTTGGAGGACCTACAGGTTCTGTTTCAGTAGGATATGTAGATGGAGAAGTTGTTATAAATCCAACTGAGGCTCAAAGAGAAAAAAGTTTATTAAATTTAACATTAGCAGGTACTATAGATAAAATTGCAATGATAGAAGCAGGAGCATACGAAATAAAAAATGATGTAATGTTAGATGCAATAAAGAAAGGTCATGTTGAGATAAAGAAGATTTGTGAATTTATTTCAAAAATGAAAGAAGAAATTGGAAAACCAAAATTCGAATATGTGCACTTTAATGTTGATGAAGAACTTTACGAAGAAATTTCAAAAGAGTTTGGAGAAAGAATGAAGCAAGATGTTCAAACACCAGACAAAATAGAAAGAGATGAAAAAATTTCTAAATTTACAGAAGATGTTCAAAAATGGTATGCAGAAAAATATGGAGAAGATGTAGCAGAAGAAAAGAAAACAGCTATAAATGATGCTATTTATAAATTAGAAAAGAAAACAGTTCGCAGACTAATTTTGGATGAAGGAAAAAGAGTTGATGGAAGAGGAATTTACGATATTAGACCTTTATCTTGTGAAGTTGGTTTAATACCTCGTGTTCATGGTAGTGCTTTATTTAATAGAGGAAGAACACAAGTATTATCAGTAGCAACTCTAGGAATGCTTAGTGAAGAACAAGTTTTAGATGGTTTAGATATAGATGAAACTTCTAATAGATATATGCATCATTATAATTTTCCTGGATATAGTGTTGGAGAAGCAAAACCATCAAGAGGACCAGGAAGAAGAGAAATTGGTCACGGAGCTTTAGCAGAAAAAGCTTTAGAGCCAGTTATTCCAAGTGAAGATGAATTTCCATATTCAATTCGTGTAGTTTCAGAAGTTTTAAGTTCAAATGGTTCAACTTCTCAAGGAAGTATTTGTGGTTCAACTTTAGCATTAATGGATGCTGGTGTTCCAATAAAAAGACCAGTAGCAGGAATTTCAACAGGTCTAATTACAGATGAAAATGATCCAAATCGTTATGTTGTAATTACAGATATTCAAGGAATTGAAGATTTCTTCGGAGATATGGACTTTAAAGTTGGTGGTACAAAAGAAGGAATTACAGCTATTCAAGTAGATATTAAAGTTGATGGTTTGAGTTACGAAATTATAGCAGAAGCTTTCGATAGAACAGAAAAAGCAAGAAAATATATTTTAGATGAAATTATGGCACCACAAATTGCAGAGCCTAGAAAAGAATTATCTAAATATGCTCCAAGAATTATTACAATGAGAATTAATCCAGAAAAAATAAAAGATGTTATTGGAACTGGTGGAAAAGTAATAAATAAAATTATAGATGAAACGGGTGTAAAAATTGATATTGAAGAAGATGGAAGAGTATTTATTTCTTCAACTGAACCAGAGGGTGCAAAAAGAGCAAAAGAAATTATAGAAAATATTACAAGAGAAATTGAAGTTGGAGGAATATACACAGGAATAGTTACCAGAATAGCGACTTTTGGAGCTTTTGTAGAGCTTGCTGAAAACAAAGAAGGTTTACTTCATATCTCAAAAATTTCAAATGAAAGAATAAACAAAGTTGAAGATGTATTAAAAGTTGGAGATGAAGTTACTGTTAAAGTATATGAAATTGATGATCAAGGTAGAATAAATTTAACAAGAAAAGACTTATATAATTCAGAAGAAAAAGAATAAGATATAATAAAAGTCAGCTAGAAATGAATATTTTATAGCTGACTTTTTAAAAGTTAAAAAAGTTTAAAATATTACGGAATTCTTAATTTTTTATTTATTTTGCATAAAAGCTTGAATTAAATACCAAAAATTGTTATAATATTAATTGTGAAATAACAAAACCTATGAAAAGAGGAGTAAAAAAATGAAATATTTGTATATCTTACAGCAAGCGCTTATTTGGATAGTTACAATTTTTTGGCTATATCAAATTGCTGTGAGTTTTTGTTCATTAATTAAGCTTAAGGAAAAGAAATTAATTGAAAACAAAAATCACAAATTTATGGCAATTATACCAGCTCATAATGAAGAGATGGTTATAAAAAATTTAGTACAAAGTTTAAGAGAACAAGATTATCCAAAAGATTTATACGATATTTATGTAATAGCAGATAATTGTACAGATGCTACTGCTGAAATTGCAAAAGAAAATGGAGCAATAGTATATAAGAGATTTGATCCAGAACACAAAACAAAAGGTTATGCTTTAAATTGGTTTTTAAAGCAAAAAATAGAGGAAAATGCAGATTATGATGCTTTTTGTGTATTTGATGCAGATAATGTGGTAGATAAAAACTTTATTAAAAATATGAATAAAAAACTTTGCCAAGGGGAAGAAATTGTTCAAGGTTACAGAGATATTAAAAATCCAACAGATTCATGGATTTCTGCCGGATATGCAATATTTTATTGGATGATGAACAGATTTTATCATTTAGCAAGATATAACTTAGGTTTATCTCCATTAATAAATGGTACAGGTTTTATGGTAAAATTTGATGTAATAAAACCAAATGGTTGGCAAACTATTACACTAACAGAAGATATAGAATTTTCTTTAATAAATATATCTAAAGGAAGAAGACTTGGTTGGGCAACAGATGCTATTGTATATGATGAACAACCTGTTGGTTTTAAACAAAGTTGGTCTCAGCGTTCTAGATGGTCTGTTGGACACTTACAATGTATGAAACATTATACTAAAGATTTAGCTAAAGGTGTTAAAGACCATAAAACTTTAATGAATTTTGATGGGCTACTATATATGATGGGAATTCCAATGATGATTTTAACCTTTTTGCTTTTAGGAATAAATACAGCTCTATATGCAAGTGAGCAAATGACTGGTATAGAACTTATATATCAATATGGAAGATATTTAGTTGCAACTTTTATTATACCAATATTTACGGCAGTAGTTGTATTACTAATAGATAAAAGAAAAGTTAGACCAATGGTAAAAGGTTTACTTTGTTATCCATTATTTATGGGTTCTTGGATTTTAATAAATATTAAATGTTTAATAAAACCAGATACAAAATGGGAAAAAATTGAGCATGTAAGAAATATTGAAATTAAAGATAAAGAAATTGCTTAAATAATTAAAGAGGCTTAAGAATCAGCCTCTTTTTTTGAAATTTTATATAGTGTTTTCAAAAGAAAAAGAGAAAGGAATAAAATTCATATGGAATCATTAATATTAATAATATTTATTTATTTTATACTTGTAAAATATTCAAAGAAAAAAGGGGAAGAAAATAATCAAAATTATTATAAAAAATATTATGAAAAGTATAATAAATATAAAAAAGATCTAAATGAAAAGACAAATGCTTTAAAAGCTTTTAGTGATAATAATATTTCTGAAGACTATAAAGAAAATTACAAAGAGAATTATAGAGAAAATTATAAGGAAAACTATAAAGAAAACTATAAGGAAGATTATACAGATAAAGTTCCTTGTGTTCATACAGAAAATACTCAAATAAATAGGAAAGAATATACAAAGCAAAAACCAATTTATCAAGATGATCCAATTAAATATGTAAGTGAACCTAAATCTACTTTTGAAGCAGAAGACGATGACGAAGCAATTAAATATTTGTAAATTATATAGTACCTTTATTTAATATATTTATATTATAAAGTTAATTAGAAATAAATATTAAATAAAGGTCTTTTTTTGTAAGAAAATATATTATATAAGTATATCTATAAAAAATGCTCCTAGTAATTTACCTAAAAAAACCAAGGAATTACTTGTAAAAATCAAAAAAAAATGATAATATACATTGTGTAAGATTATAAGATTTTGAAATGGAGAATTTGCAAATGAAAAAAGAAAGTGGTATTACTTTATCTGCACTTGTTATTACTATTATTGTAATATTTATATTAGCAAGTATTAGTATAAATTATGGTGTAGATACATTAAATGAAAGTAAAGCAAAAAATCTAGCAGCTGCTGTAGAAATGGTAGAACAAGCCGTTGCTGAACAATATATAAAAGCTTTAGAACTTAATTTGACTGGAATAAAAAAATCAGAAGCAAGTCAGCCTTCTATATTTATTGGAACTATAGTAAAACCAGCAGAACTTCCAACTATTAGCGATTCTATAGAATTCCAGCTAAAAGCAAGTTTAGAAGCTAAAAATGAAAATGATATTACTTATGATGAGGCTTATTATAGATTAACTCCAGAAGATTTATTAAAATTAAAAATAGAAGGAAATGAAGACAACAATTATACTTATATTGTAAATTATTCAACTGGCGAAGTTTTTAATGAGACACAAAAACAGACTTCTAAAGGTGATATTTTGTATTATGCTGGAAAAACAGGAAACAAATCTCCTGAAGCTGAAGAAAACGAAAAGGCAATTGATACAACTAATTTTACAGAGTAGTATGATAAGTAAAAGTACTAAACTTAAAATACTTAAATAAACATATAAAAAAAGCAAAATGAGGTGAACTTTTAGTGAATATTGAAAAAGAACTGTTAAATATAGTGCAAAAAGATAGAATTTTGAAAGATGAACCAATGAAAAAACATACATCTTTTAAAGTAGGAGGTTTAGCAGATTATTTTCTAATAATAGAAAATGAAAAAGAATTAAAACAAGTTTTGAAATTATCAAAGCAAAATAATATTCCTTTGCAATTAGTTGGAAATGGTACAAACTTACTAGTTACAGATAAGGGAATTAGAGGAATTGTTATTAAATTAAATATGCAAAATTATAAGATAGAAAGAACTAAAGATTATGCTTTAATTATTGTAGAAGCAGGTTTTCCTTTGTGTAAGCTTGCTAATATAGCTTTAAAAGAAGAATTAGGAAGCTTAGAGTTCTTGTCTGGAATTCCTGGAACTATAGGTGGAGCAATTCGTATGAATGCAGGTGCTTATGGTAAGGAAATGAAGGATTTAGTAGTTAAAACAAAGTATTTAGATGAAAACGGAAAGATTCAAAAAATAAACTTAGAGGATCACAACTTTTCTTATAGGAGTAGTAGATTTTCTAATGAAAATTCTATTATATTAGAGACAACTCTAAAAGTGCCTTATGATACTAAAGAAAATATACAAAAGAAAATAACTGAATATTCAAAATCTAGAAAAGAAAATCAGCCTTTAGAATATCCAAGTGCAGGAAGTACTTTTAAGAGAAAAGAAGGAATAATTACAGCTAAATTAATAGATGAATGTGGCCTAAAGGTTATTCTATAGGAGATGCAGAAGTTTCAAGTAAACATGCAGGCTTTATTGTAAATAAAGGCAATGCCACAGCAAAAGATATATTAGATTTAATAGATTATGTAAAAAAAGTAGTTTACGATAAAACTCAAGAAAAAATAGAATTAGAAGTATTAGTAATAGGAGAAAAATAATTTAAGTAAAAAGAAAGGAAAATAAAATGAAGTCTTTTTTTGAATGGTTTAAAGCGAGTACAAAGGTAAAAAGATGGATGATACTAATTTTAATAGGAGTAGTTTTAACTTGTTATGCATTTACAAAAGTTTTAGTTACAGAAGAAGTTACTTTTGGTGAGGTTGCAAAAATAGTAGGAATTTTTGTATTAGGATTTGTAGCTATAGTACTTGGAGTTGTATTTATCCAAAAAAGAACTTTAGAATTAATAATAGAAGCAAATGGTGCTGATGCGGAAAAAAGTAAAAAAGCAAAAGTAAACATAAAATCTCTTATTTTTAATAAAAAGGTATACGAAGATGGTCCAAAGATTTTAGTAATAGGAGGAGGAAAAGGCTTAAATACTGTAATTGAAGGTTTAAAAAAGTACACTAACAATATAACTTCAATTGTTACTATGGCAGATTATGGATTAAGCCCTACAGAATCTAGAAAAGAGTTAGATATATTGCCATTTTCAGATATAAAAGATAGCATTATTGCAATGTCAGATCATCAAGAATTAATGGGAAAACTTATGAATTTGACCTTCAAAAACAATAGATTAAAAAATCTAAATTTTGGAGACATTTATTTAACAGCAATGAATGAAATCTACGATAATGTACCAGAAGCAATTAGAAAAAGTACAGAAGTTTTAAATATTACAGGTAGAGTAATTCCTGTTACTTTAGACGAAATAAAAATTTGTGCAGAATTAAATGATGGAACAACAGTTGAACAAAAAAGTAAAATTCCAGAAGTTGTTGCAGAAAAGGTAGAAACAATAAACAGAATATTTATATCACCTTCTAATGCTGTACCAGCGCCTGGAGTATTAGAAGCAATATCAGAAGCAGAAGCAATAATTATTGGACCAGGAAGCTTATATACAAATGTAATACCAAACCTTTTAGTAAAAGGTGTAGCAAAGGCAATTAAGGAAAGCAAAGCTATAAAGTTATATGTTTCGAATATTATGACAGAGCCAGGTCAAACAGATAATTATACTTTATCTGATCATATTCAAACAATTCAAGATCATGTTGGAACAGGGGTATTTGATATTTGTTTGGCAGATTCAGGAGAAATAGTACCAGAATTTGTAAGAAAATATAACAAAGAAGGTGCCGAAGTTGTAGATTTAAACAAAGCAAAAGCATCATCTTTAGGTGTAAAAATTATAGAAAAAAATATGTCTTGCATTAGAGATGGAGAAATAAGACATAACCCAGATGCAATTGCATCTACAATAATAGAGCTAATTTGCAACGAATTAAGATTTCAAGATAAACAAAATGAAACAGAATATTTGCTTTTAAGATCAGTTCTAAAAGAACAAAATAAAGTTCAAGCTAAACGAGATAAGATTAACAAAAAAGAAGAAAAAAAGCTTGCAAAGGGAAAAACTCCAAAAAGTGCTAAAAAGAGTAAACGCCAAAGTAAATTTAAAGAAAAGTATAAAGAAAGGGTAGAATCTATACAAACTTCAGACAAAAGAGCTGAAGAAAATAAAAAAATAGCAGAGCAAATTGAAAAGATGGAAGGAAAGCTAAAAACAAATAAAAAATCTACGAGCAAAGCATATAATTCAAAAAGCTCAAAAGGAAAAAGCAAAAAGAAAAAGTAAAATCTAAAAAATATTAGGGAGTAATGTACAAATGAAGTTAGGAAAATTAAAATTAGATTTAAAAGAAGGAATAAAAAAAGAGTGGATAATAACCAATGGAATAGGAGGATTTTGTTCTTCAACAGTAATTGGTGCAAATACTAGAAGATATCATGGCTTATTAGTAGCAGCCTTAAATCCACCAGCTTCTAGATATTTAATTTTATCAAAGCTAGATGAAAGTATTCGTATAGAAAATAGAGATTATGCTTTATATACCAATATTTGTAAAAACTATATATCAGATGGATTTAAAAGATTAGAAAGCTTTGAAAAAGAATATTATCCAATTTTTAATTATAAAGTAGAAGATGTTAAGATTGAAAAAAAGATAGCTATGGTATATGGAAAAAATACAACAGTGGTATCTTATAAAATAAAAAATGGTAGACAAGCTTCAAAATTTACAATTGCTCCTATAATAAACTTTAGAGATTTTCATTCAATGACAACTGGAAAAGAATTTAGCTTAAACCAAGAAGTTAAGAATACAAAAGTAACAGTACAAGTAGAAGAAACAGCAAAATCGATTTATATGTATTTAAATGAAGGTAAATACATAGCATATTCAAATGATACATTTAAGAATATGTATTATTTAAAAGAAGAACAAAGAGGTTTTTTTCCAGAAGAAAATTTAGCTGTTTCTGGTAGATTTGAAGTAGAATTAGCTCCAAAGGAAGAAAAAGAGATAAATTTTGTAGTTTCTTTAGATAAAAATATAGAAAAAATAGATGTAAAAGATGTCTTTGAAAATGAACAAGAAAGATTAGAAAAGATAGTACAAGAATCTAAGCTAATTAAGGAGAAAAAGAGATATACAAGACCAGAAAAAGAAAAAAATCAAGTTATTAAAGACTTAATTATAACATCAGATAGTTTTTTAATAGATAGACCAAAATTTAAAACAAAGTCTCTTATAGCAGGATTTCCATGGTTTTTAGACTGGGGAAGAGATACATTTATTGCTTTTGAAGGACTTTTGCTAGTGACAAGGAGATTTGAAGAAGCTAAGAGTGTAATAAAAACTTTTACAAAAAACATTAAATGTGGTTTAGTTCCAAACGGATATGCAGAAGGAACAGATAAGCCTTTATACAATAGTGTAGATGCTTCTTTACTGTTGTTTGAGGTAGTAAATAAGTATTTGCAATATACAAAGGACTATGAATTTGTAGAAAAAGAGCTATATAAAACCTTAAAAGATATTATTAAAAATTACATAAATGGAATAGGTTTAGATGGAAATAATATTTTTATTAGTGAAGATGGACTTTTAAATTCTGGAACAAAGAAAACACAAAATACTTGGATGGATGCAAAAATAGGAGATTATGTTGTAACTCCTAGAAATGGAAAAGTAGTAGAAATAAATGCTCTATGGTACAATAGCTTAAAAACTTTAGAGGCTTTAGCTAAGAAATTTGAAGACAAAGAAACTGTTTTGTTTGCAAGAAAGCTAGCAAGAAATCATAAAAAAGAATTTTGCAAACAATTCTATAATCCAAAGAAGAAATGTTTATATGATGTTTTAGGAGATGACAAAATTAGACCAAATCAGTTATTTGCAATATCAACTACTTATCCAGTTTTAGATCCAAATTCTTTAGAGGCAAAAGATGTTTTTAAAATATGTACAGATAAATTACTATTAACTCACGGATTAAGAACTTTAGCCCGTGGAGAAGACGGATATGTAGCAGAATACGAAGGAGATAGCTTTAAAAGGGATATGTGTTATCACCAAGGACCTTCTTGGGTATGGCTTTTGGGTCTTTACGAAAATGCTTTTGAAAATATATTAAAAGCAGAAAAAGATGAAAAAGAAAAGAAAAAACTACAAGAGGCTTACAATAAATTTATAGATGATGTATATGTTACCTTTAAAAAAGAGATATATGCAGAAGAAGGAATAGGAACAATTTCTGAAATATATAATTCAAAAATGCCATACAAAGCTGGTGGAACTTTTTCACAAGCTTGGAGTGTTTCAGAAGTGCTAAGAATTATTTTAAAAAGAAATAAATAAGAAAGGAATTGCTTTAGGCAATTTGTTTAGAAAAATGATTAGTTTTAAAAATGTTAGTAAATCATACATAAGAGGGAAAAAATCAGTAGATAGTTTAAGCTTTGAAGTAAGAGATGGAGAAATTTTTGGATTTTTAGGTCCAAATGGTGCAGGAAAAACTACTACTATAAAAATGCTTACAGGTATATTAGATATTGATGAAGGGGATATTTTAATAGATGGAAAAAGCATAAAAACAGATAGCATAGAGGCTAAAAAACAATTTGGATATATGCCAGATTCACCAGATGTATTTTTAAAATTAAAAGGTATAGAATATCTAAATTTTATAGCAGATGTATATGAAGTATCAAGTAAAGAACGAAAAGAAAAGATAGAAACTTTGGCTAAAAAATTTGAAATTTATGAAGAATTAAATAGCCAGATGCAGAGCTATTCTCATGGTATGAGACAAAAGCTAATGATAATTAGTGCACTTTTGCATAATCCTAAGAATTGGATTTTAGATGAACCAATGACAGGATTAGACCCAAAATCTTCTTTTGATTTAAAAGAAATGATGAAAAAGCA
>CALXPP010000043.1 GCA_944390345.1 uncultured Clostridia bacterium | reverse complement strand
AACTTAAAAACAACATCTTTAAAAAAAGCACTAATTAAATTAGTGCTTCGTGTGAACGAAGTTCACATTTGTTCTTTTGTGAATTATATATGAAAAATATTGATTTTTAAAGAAATTTGTTGTATGATAATTTCATTAGTTTAGGTAATTAAGAAAGGAAATGAATAAAATGGGAAAAACACTTATTTTTGGACATAAAAATCCAGATACAGATTCAATAACTTCTAGTATAGTAATGGCTAATTTAGAAACGAAATTAGGAAATAATGTAGAAGCATGTAGATTAGGAGTAATAAATAAAGAAACAGAATATGTTTTAAATTATTTTGGAGTCCAAGCTCCTACTTTAGTAGAGAGTATAGAAGATGGTAGAAATGTAATTTTAGTAGACCATGGAAACCCATTAGAGTCAGTAGATAATTTAGATAAATTAAATATCTTAAAAGTAGTAGACCATCATCCAGTAAAAATAACAGTAGCATATCCTTTATATTATAGAGCTGAGCCCGTTGGATGTACTCAAACAATATTATATAAAATGTATAAAGAATACAATGTAGAAGTTGACAAAAAAATAGCTGGTTTAATGTTATCTGCAATTATTTCTGATACATTATTATTAAAATCTCCAACTACTACAGAAGAAGATAAAAAAGCAGTTGAAGAATTATCTAAAATTTCAGGTTTAGATCCACAAGTTTATGGATTAGAAATGTTAAAAGCAGGAACTGATTTAAGTTCTTTTACTATAGATGAAATACTACACTTAGATGCAAAGAAAATAGATTTTAAAGAAGTGAAATCTATGGTAGCTCAAGTAAACACAGCCAGCATACCAGATGTTATGAAAATGCAAAAAGAATTAGAAACAGGAATGAAAGAAATAATAGAAAAAGAAAATTTAGATTTATTTATGCTTTTAATAACAGATATTATAAATAGTAATTCACAAGTAATAGCTATGGGAAAAGATGCTGGTTTAGTAGAAAAAGCATATAAAGTAAAACTAGAAAATAATACAGCTTTATTAGAAGGAGTAGTTTCTCGTAAAAAACAAGTAGTACCAATAATGACAGAAAATGCTTAAAATATTTTGAATATGTATTTAAAAGGTGTTAACAAGTTAAAATTTGTTAGCACCTTTTTGGTAAAATGAAAAATTAAATACTTCTTTAAAATGAATTTTTTCTTTTTAAAATAGAAGACTAATACTACCAAAATTTGATAAAATATGTTATAATATGCACTGTAATTAAATTTAAAGGAGCTGATATTTTGAAAAATAGCAAGACAATATTGTTTATAGCAATTGCCATAATAATACTAATAGGTATTCTTATCTTAACAATATTTCTTTTAAACAATAAAGAATTTGCAGAAGATGAGAACATAGCAATTTCAGATTACAAATACTTTGTACTATACAATAGTAGTGAACAGGTAGGAATTATAGATAGAACAGGAAATATAGTTATAGAGCCACAATATAGTGATATATACATACCAAATCCATTAGAGCCAGTTTTTGTTTGCTTTGATGGAGAAGAGAGCTTTATAATAAATGAAAAAGGCGAAAAAATTTTTCAAGAATATAATGAGGTTTCAGCTTTAATTACATCAGAAAGTAGTTTATTAGAACTAGAAAAGAGTGTACTAAGATATAAAAAAGATGATTTATATGGCTTAATAAATCTAAATGGAGAAATTATTACAGAGCCAATCTATGAAGAAATTTCTAGTCTAACTAATAGACCTCGGAAGAATATTAGTAAAAAAAGATGATTTATATGGAGTATTAGACTCTAAAGGAAATATAGTAGTTCCAATTTCTTATTATTCAATTACAGGAGATGAATATAGTGATGAAGAAAGTGGATATAGAAATACTGGATACATAGTATCTACTAAAACTAATACAGGAATAATGTATGGATATTACAATTCTAATGGAAAAAAAGTATTAGATACTAAATACGAGTCAATTTCAAGGGTTTTAGATTATAATGATGAAGATGTATACATAATAGCAATGTCAAATGGTAAAAAGGGAGTCCTAAAAAATGGAAAAAAGATAATAGATTTAAATTATCAAGATGTAATATATTCTAGTTTATCAGAAATATATATAGTAAATAAAAATGGTAAATATGGATTTTTTGCAAAAAATGGAAGAGAAATATTAGAACCAAAATACGAATCTTATGAGATAGCAGGAGATTATATATCTGTTACAGAAAATGGAAATAAAGTTTTATACGATATAAATGGAAATTATATAGATCAAAAAAATTATACTTCAATAATAGAAGTAGAAAACTCTTCTTATTTTATTGCAATAAATCCAGAAGGAAATTATAGTATAATAAGCAAAGATGTAAATATTGAGAATAATTACAAAAATATTTCCTATTTATTTGATAGCTTATTTAGTTTTACAAATGAAGCTGGAAAGTCAGGCATAATAGATGCTAATAAAGGTGAAATTGTAGAAGCAAAATATGATATTATTTTACCTGTGGCAGATATTAAAGCTATAGAAGCAAGAGATGAAAATGGAGTAGCAACAATATATTCTAGAAATATGGAAGAAATATGCACAATGAGTGGGGCAATTGTGGAAAACGCAGGCGAAAATTTCGCAGTAGTGTATAATCAAACAGAAAGAATATATTTAAATGAGAATGGAGAAAAAGTAGAAAATAAAGTAGTATATACAGATTTAAAAATGTATGCAGTGTCAAAGGATGGAAAATGGGGCTTTGAAGATAAAGAAGGAAATATCATATTAGAGCCAAAATATGATATGGTTACAGAGATAAATGAATACGGTTTTGCTGGAATAAATCAAGCAGGAAAATGGGGAGTAGTAGATGAAACAGGAAAAGTTATAGTAGAACCTAGTTATGAAATAGAAAGTTATTATTTTCCAAAATTTATAGGAAAGTATTTATATGAACAAACAGAAACAATACATTGTATAGCTTTAGAAGATTAAAATTAAAAAGATTTAAAATATTTTATAGCATAAAAGGATTAGGAGTGAAAAAATGTATAAAGAATTTGGAATAGATGAGAAAATAGAAAAATTAGCTATAGAGGCAGAAGAAGAAATAAAAGAAGAATTTAAGAAAGTAGAAAATAACTGTTTAAGAAATTCAATTAAAGTATTAGAAGCTTTTCAGGAATATAAAGTTTCAGATATACATTTTAATAGCACAACTGGATATGGCTATGGGGATATTGGAAGAGATACTATAGAAAAAATCTTTGCAAAAGTTTTAAAAGCAGAAGATAGTCTAGTTAGAAACCAATTTATATCTGGAACACATGCTTTGACTGTATGTTTATTTGGTCTATTAAGACCAGGAGATACAATGCTTAGCATTTCAGGGAAGCCTTACGATACTTTAGATAGTGTAATTGGATTAGAGGAAAACCCTAGTTCTTTAAAAGCTTTTGGTATAAAGTATGATGAAGTTAATTTGCAAGAAGAAGATTTTAATATTCCAGCTATTTTGGAAAAATTAAAAAATAATAAAATTAAACTAATAGAAATTCAGCGTTCAAGAGGTTATGCTACTCGTAGAAGTTTAACTATAGATAAGATAGAAAAAGTAATTAAAGCTATAAAAGAAGTAGATAAAGAAGTAATTGTAATGGTAGACAATTGCTATGGTGAATTTGTAGATGAAAAAGAACCTATAGAGCTTGGAGCAGATATTATGGTAGGTTCTTTAATTAAAAATCTTGGAGGAGGACTAGCACCAAATGGAGCTTATATAGCAGGCAGAAAAGATTTAGTAGAACTTTGTAGTGAAAGATTAACTTCTCCAGGGCAAGGAAAAGAAGTAGGACCATCACTAGGAATAAATAAGAACTTTTTACAAGGCTTGTATATGGCACCATCAGTAGTAGCAAGTAGCTTAAAAACAGCAATTTTCACAGCAAAGATGATGGAAAAATTAGGCTATAAAGCAGTACCTACTTGGTCAGAGAGAAGATCAGATATTGTACAAACTATTGAATTTGGAAATGAGAAAGATTTAGTTAAATATGTTCAAGGAATACAAGCTGGTTCTGCTATAGATTCTAATTCTGTTCCTATGCCTTGGGATATGCCTGGATACACAGATAAAGTAATTATGGCTGCAGGAGCATTTACAATGGGTTCATCTATAGAGCTTTCTTGTGATGCACCTATAAGAAAGCCTTATATAGCTTTTCAGCAAGGTGGACTAACTTACGAATATGGAAAGCTTGGTGTTTTAAAGGCTATTCAAAATATGGTAAAAAGCAGTTAATAGGGTAGAAAACGATAAAAAAATTTAAAATATGTGAGAGAAAATATGAAACCAATAATTATTCAAGGAGCTGAGAGTTCAGAAATAGATTTTTTTTTAGATAAATTAGAATTATATAAAGAATTTACAATAGGTGGATTTAGCTTCTTTAAAGGAAATTTTAATAATGTTGATGTAATAATTTCAAAAACTAAAGTTGGTGAAATAAATGCAGCAGCGGCAACTACTATAGGTATTTTGAATTTTGAACCAAGAGCAGTAATAAATCAAGGAACAGCAGGAGGACATAAGGAAACAATTCATAAAGGAGATATAGTTATTGGAGAAAAGTTTTTTCAAATTAATTCTTATAAATCAGAATATTTAGGAAAACAAAAAGGAACTAAACCAATAAATTGGACTTTAAAAGAATTTAAATGTTTAGAGGACAAAAAATGCAATAAATATAATGTTGCTAATAAACGATTATTAGAATTAGCTAAAGCTGAAATACCAAACCTAACAAACAAAAAGATTCATGTAGGAATAATAGGTAGTGGAGATGTATGGAATAGAGAATTTGATACAATTACATATTTAAACAAAAACTTTAATACATTATGTGAAGATATGGAAACTGCTGGGGTATATAAAATTGCTAACAGTTTTGATATTCCAGTTGTATCAATAAGAATAATTTCTAATAATGAATTATTAAAAGAAGAATATGAACCTAAAATAGCAAAAGAATGTCAAGAACTTATTTATAATTTTGTAAAATTGCTTTAATATAACAATAGCAAAAAGAAGATTTGGAAAATAAAAATATTATTTAGAGAAGGAATTTATTATGAAAGTTATAGTTATTGGTGGTGGACCAGCAGGAATGATGGCTGCTATAACATCAGCAAAACAGAATAATGAAGTAATATTAATAGAAAAAAATAATTCTTTAGGAAAAAAGCTCCTAATAACAGGAAAAGGCAGATGTAATATTACAAGCTCTTTAGAAATGGATGAATTTATAAAAAATATTCCAGGTAATGGAAAATTTTTATATAGTGCTTTTCAAAGTTATACCAATAAAGACATAATAAAATTTCTAAAAGATAATGGACTTAGCGTAAAAGAAGAAAGAGGAAATAGAATATTTCCTGTAACAGATAAAGCACAGAGTGTACTAGATTGCTTTGAAAAAGAACTAAAGAAGAGTAAGGTAAATTTGCAATACGGAAATAAAGTTGTACAAATACTAGTAGAAGAAATAAAAGAAAATGATAATTATAAAACTAGAGTTATGGGAGTTAAACTGGAAAATAAAGAAAGAATATATGCAGATAAAGTAATACTTGCAACAGGTGGAAAAAGCTACTCTGTAACAGGCTCAAATGGAGAAGGATATAAATTATCAAAAGATTTAGGACATACCATTACAGATATTAGAGCATCAATAGTACCTTTAGAAGCAGATAAAAAAGTTTGTCAAAGTATGCAAGGATTATCTTTAAGAAATGTAAAAATAACAATTAAAGATACTCAAAAAAACAAAAAAATATATGAAGACTTTGGTGAAATGATGTTTACTCATTTTGGAGTGAGTGGACCTACTATACTTAGTAGTTCAGCTCATTTACTAAGATATAAAAATATAGATGAGCTTTTAAAAAATAAAAAGATTATTTTGTCTATCGACTTAAAGCCAGCGCTTTCAGAAGAAAAACTAGATGCTAGAATCTTAAGAGATTTTGATGAATTTAAAAATAAGGAATTTAAAAATAGTTTAGACAAATTACTACCAAAAAAAATGCATCCATATATAATAGAAGCTTCTAAGATTTTACCAGAGAAAAAGGTAAATGAAATAACTAAATTAGAGAGAAGAACTTTGGTTCATTTAATTAAAAATTTAGAAATTATTTTAGATGGCTTTAGAAACATTGAAGAAGCGATAGTAACAGCTGGGGGAATTTGTACTAAAGAAATAAATCCAAAAACAATGGAATCTAAAATAGTAAAGAACTTATTTTTTGCTGGAGAAATAATAGATGTAGATGCATATACAGGAGGTTTTAATTTGCAAATAGCATATTCAACAGGCTTTTTAGCTGGAAAAAATTAAAAGGAGAGAGTAATGTTTAAAACTATAAAAGAGGATACTTCAGCAGAGATAATAGAAAAGAAGTCTAGATTTATAGCAAATGTATTTTATATAGAGAATGTAGAAGAGGCAGAAGAAAAAATAAAGGAGATAAAGAAAAAGTATTTTGATGCTAGGCATAATTGTTTTGCATATCGTATTGCAACAGAAAGTAAAATTGTAGAAAGATTTAGTGATGATGGAGAACCTTCAGGTACAGCAGGAGCTCCAATGCTTACAGTATTAGCGGGAAATAATTTAGCAAATATTCTAGTTGTAGTTACAAGGTATTTTGGTGGTACTTTACTAGGAACAGGAGGTTTAATTAGAGCCTATACTTTGTCTGTTAAATCTGCTTTAGAAAAAACAAACTTTGAGGAAAAGGTTAAAGGTTTGAAAGTAGAGTTACAAATTTCTTACCAAGACTTTGAAAAATTTAAATATTACTGTACAGTAAAAAATATTAAAATATGTAAAATAGAGTATTTTGAATATATAAAGACTAAAATTGAATTAACAAAAGAGATGTTTTGTCAAATTCAAAAAGAAAAAAATGAGTTAAATTTTAAAATTTTAGAAAATAAAATATTAGAAGAAAAATATATAACTTTATAAAATTTTGTGAAAAAAATTAAAAAAGCTACTGATTTTGTCGAATTTTGTCAAATGCTGGGATACGAAAGTGGCAGAAATTCAAGAAAAAACCTTGCGCACTGAAAAAAGAAAACATATAATTCAAGTTGTAAACAGATTTGAGAAAAATAGGAGGGATTATTTTGAAAGAAAAAATCAGAGTTTTTATTGCAGATGATAATTTAGAGTTTGTTTCTACTTTAGTAGATTGCATAGGAAAACAAGAAGATATGGAAATTGTGGGTACTGCAAAAGATGGTTTAGAGGCCGCACAAAAAATAGCAACAATAAAACCAGATGTATGTTTATTAGATGTTATTATGCCACAAGTAGATGGAATAGGAGTTCTTGAAAGGTTAAATGAAACAATGAATAAAATGCCACTTTGTATAATGCTATCTGCAGTAGGACAAGATAAAATTACAGCACAAGCAATTATGACTGGAGCTCAATATTATATAGTAAAACCCTTCGAAATGGATGTATTAATAAAAAGAATAAGAGATTTTAAAAAATATCAACCAACACAAATGCAAAATTATATGACTAGAGAAATAAAACCATCATACATAGAAATTGAAAATAAAGAAAACAAAGAAACTAATTTAGAAGCAATGGTAACAAATATAATCCATGAAGTAGGCGTGCCAGCACATATAAAAGGTTATCAGTATTTAAGAGATGGAATTATGATGGTTGTAGAGGACATAGAAGTTATAAATCAAATTACAAAACAATTATACCCAGAGCTCGCAAAAAAATATCATACAACTCCATCTAGAGTAGAACGAGCAATTCGCCATGCCATAGAAGTAGCTTGGGGAAGAGGACAATTAGAAACAGTAGAAAATATTTTTGGATATACAGTTTCAGCAAGTAAAGGAAAGCCAACTAATAGTGAGTTTATAGCAATGATTGCAGATAAACTTAGACTAGAAATGAAATCAGCTTAAAATATTAGATTTGGTATAAGTAAATTTTAGCTTATCTTAAAATAGAATTTAAATAATAAAAATCAAATATACGAATTTAACAAGCTTTGATATTACTGGTTTACAGAAGAAATGTGAAAAAAATGTGAATTTTAGCAATCAACACTTGACTTTGCTAAAAAAGGTGCTATAATAATAATTGTAAAAAGTAAAAGATATCTTTGAAAAGTAAATATTAAATATGTGCTACCATAAATGGTGTCAACACATAAAATGAAAGGAAGTTGATTTATATGATGATGATACCAAGAAGAAACAATGATTTTGATTTATTTGGAGATATGTTTAGAGATCCATTCTTTACAGATGATGAAAGCAAAATAATGAAAACTGATATTAAGGAAAAAAAGGATAAATATATAATAGATATTGATTTACCAGGCTATGAAAAAGAAAATATTAAAATGTCTGTAGAAGATGGATATTTAACAGTCAATGCTACAGTAAATTCAAATAAAGAAGAAAAAGAAGAAGGTAAATTTGTAAGAAAAGAAAGATATATGGGTTCATGCTCAAGAAGTTTCTATGTAGGTGAAGCTGTTGAAAGTGAAGATATTAAAGCTTCTTTCAAAAACGGAACCTTAAAAATAGAAATTCCAAAGAAAGATGAAAAGAAAGAATTACCAGAAAAGAAATATATTCCAATAGATGACTAATAGTTAATGTAGCATAAAATAAGATCCAATTGAAACCTAAGTTTCGATTGGGTCTTATTCTTTTTGTTTGATATAATTTGTTAATATTGATAAATATACATATATATGATAATATATCATAAACTATTATTAAATAAAAAAGGAGGATATACTAATTTAAATTAGTATAAGAAAAAATATGCCTATTCACAATTCAGCAAAAAAAGGAGAAATAGCAAAATCTGTATTAATGCCGGGAGATCCATTAAGAGCTAAATATATAGCAGAAAAGTTTTTAAACAGCCATAGACTTGTAAATGAAGTTAGAAATATGTATGCATATACAGGTAAATATAAAGGAAAAGATATAACAATTATGGCTTCTGGAATGGGAATGCCAAGTATGGGAATATATTGCTATGAACTATATAAATATTATGATGTAGAAAAAATAATAAGAATTGGTTCTTGTGGAGCTTACAATCCGGATGTAAAGTTATTAGATACATTATTAGTAGATGGTTGTTACACAGAAGGAAATTTTGCTTATAATATGTGCGAAGAAAAGTGTGATTTTGTAAAAGCTAATGATGAAGTTAATAATGTTATTTTAGAAGTTGCAAAAGAAAAAGACATAATTTGTAAAAAATGCAATGTAGCATGCACAGAATGTTTTGATGCTTATACAAAAGATCCAAAAGCTTATATAAAAAGATTACCAGAGATATATAATATAGCAGGTTCAGATATGGAAAGTTTTGCATTACTATATACAGCTAAGAAGCTAAACAAGAAAGCAGCTTGCTTATTGACAGTAGTAGATATAAATTATGAAAGTTCAGAAAAAAGACAATTAACATCTGAAGATAGAGAAACATCTTTAAACAATATGATAGAAATTGCTTTAGATGCAGCTATAAAATAAAATGTAAAATAAATGTAATAAAAGTGTAAAAAAGCAAATAATAATAATTGAGAATAGAAAATAAAGGAAAAAAATAGGATATTAAATAAATTACTTTATTTAATAGAAAAATGCCTTAAATTTGATTTTGAAAACAATTTTTAAATTTATTCTAAAATTAGAACTAAAAAATTTTAAATAAAATGGAAATTTTAGCAAGCATAAAAAATAAAATTTCAAAATAAAACAAAAATTATTAATATTTATAAAAAAATTGTTGACAAGTGAAAATAAAGGTGCTAAAATACTAAACAGTTGCG
>CALXPP010000042.1 GCA_944390345.1 uncultured Clostridia bacterium | reverse complement strand
AGTAGCTTGTGTCCCCAAGCTGTCCCCAAAATAGCCTAAAATACACTTTCACACAAAAAATAAAGAGTCCACAATCTTTTGCGACTCTAAGTTTAAATCTTGGTTGCGGGGGTAAGACTCGAACTTACGACCTTCGGGTTATGAGTTCTGGTCCAAGTTTTTTCATAAGTTATTAATTTTCCATAATTCTCTCTCATATTACTTTTATTTATCAAATAATTTACACTGCTCCTTATACCAAGCAGGAGTACAAATCATTATTATCTTACAGTTTCCATTCCAGTAATAAATTTCTTTTTTATCTATTAAAATTACATCTCCCTGCTTAAAATCAACAACCTCATTTTGTTTGTTTATTGTTCCTGTTCCTTCTAAAATATAGCAAATCTCCTTACATTCTTCATTACTACAATAGCCTTTTTCTGGATATCTTCCAGTTATAGTGTTTATACAAAAATCAATATCTTTATCATTTAACTGTATTGAATATTCTAATAAACTACTTGTATCACTATTTTTCAATATTTTAGCTTGTTCACTACTTACTTTTTTCATTTTACCACCTTTTTTCTATATTATATAGGATAATCTCATCTAAATTATCTGGTATAATTACATTACTATAAAAATACCGTTTAACTTCTGATGTATATAACTCTTTTTTATTTTCCTGTATATCTTCTGTATAATAAATAATTAAATTCTTTATATTTTTTCTTTTAATTTAGATAAATTTTTAGACAAACTTATTACTTCTATAGGTATTTCTATTAACTTATTATCTGTTGCAACATAGTTTGTAATTTCAATATTACTTATATCTACCGCATTTTCTAATTCTTTTACAACATAATGTAGTTGTATACAATGAGGCGATTTGTCTACAGTAGCAAAAATCATTTTCTTTATTTTTCCTCTTGCTATCATACCAATTATTTTGGTTACTACCATATTTAAATGCTCTTTTTCTAAGCAAACATCATAAATATTAGTAGATATTTGCTCTAATTTTTTATATGCATTTGGTTGCATTCTTTCTAAACAACTTCCTACAATTATCATTGTTTCTTTAACATCAAAACAATTTGTTTTTAATAAATCTTGCATCAAATTCACCACCTATATAATTTCAGTTTTCATGTTTCCTTTACTATACACTAAATACTTTTTCCACCATCTACTAAATAGACAGCTCCTGTTGTCCATAATGATTTATCAGACAATAAAAATTCTATTGTTGGAGCCACATCTTTTTTTGCATCTCCAATTCTTCCTAATGGATATAATGGTGCTTTTTCTTCTGACCATTTATCATAACCTTCTTGCGTATAGTCTCCACTTGCTACATAAGTATTTGTATATACAGCTGCAGGATTTACACTATTAACTCTTATATTATATTTTCCAAGCTCCTGTCCCATATATTTAGTCAGCATATCAACCCCAGCTTTACTTGCACAGTAAGCTATTGATCCTCCTGCCCTGTTTGATGACATAGAAGATATATTTACAATTGATGTATTTGTTCCCTTTTTTAGTAATGGTAATAATGTTTTTGATAATAAAAATATTGCAGTTAAATTTATATTTAATGCATTATTCCACTCTTCTAAAGTTTGCTCTTCAATTCCACCTAATTTTATTATTGCAGCCGAATTTACTAATCCGTCTAATTTTTCATATTTTCTTTCTATTTCATTATATATTTTTTTACAATCTTCTTCTTTGCTAACATCTCCTTGTAAGAATATAACTTGATTAGCTTTTTCTCCTAATTTTCCTTTAGCAAGAGATATATTTTTATCTCCTCTTGAAACTGAAATAATTTCATAATTTCCTTGTTCTAATAAATATTCTATTGTTCCAAATCCAATTCCACTTGTTCCACCAGTTATCAAAATAACTTTTTTATTTTTCATTACTTAATTACCTCCACCTAATATTCAATTATCCTGCCTCTTCTAAATAAATCTTTTTTTCAAACGCTCCTCTCTTTTCTTGTTTATTTATTCTTATTTTTTCAAGTTCCTAGATTGAAACATTCATAGAATTTAGTATTCCATAAATAACTTCAACTATATCTCATCATTCTTTCTCCTAATTTAATTTTTACAAATATATCACAAAAGTCTAATTTTCTCAAGCATATTCTATTTTCTAAACACATTTTTCAAAATCTACTATTTCACACTTTTTCCTAATTGACACACCTAAAATAAGATAGTAAAATAACTCCAAAGAAATAAAATATATCATCTTGATTTTAATATTGGAGGAACTAATAAAATGCAAGAATCCGAATACAAAAGATATGAAGAAATTGGAAACTGGGATTTTTCAAACATAAAATATACTGTAGACCAAGATAATTCTTGGGATTTTTATAAAGAAATAGCTAAATATTCTAATAAAAACTCATTAATTTTAGACTTAGGCACTGGTGGTGGTGAAAAGGTCTTATCTCAAATGCCAGATGCTGGAATGATAATTGCAACAGATTTTTCTTCCAAAATGATTGAAACAGCAAACAAAAACAAAGAAAAATTTCCTTATAAAAACATTAAATTTGTAACTATGGATAATCTTAATATAAATTTTCCAAACAATTTATTTGATATTGTAACAGCAAGGCATACTATTATTGATGCTAAGCAAATATACAATTGTTTATCAGATAACGGAATGCTTATTGTTGAAGGTGTAGATAAATATGATTGTTGGGATTTAAAAAAACTTTTTAATAGAGGTCAAGCCTTCAAAGATAACATATCCATTAGTCAAAAGGATTACAGTGATATACAAAATGCTGGTTTTTCTGAAATAAATTTGCAAGAAATTATACAATATGAATATTACAAAACTAAAGATGATTTACTAGCTCTACTTCTTAAAACACCTATTTTAGATGATTTTTCTGAGTTAGATCTATCGAATAATATCCATAGAAATCAAATTGAAGAAGAATTATTCAACAAATATGTTGCTAACCACACTACTGATAAAGGAATAGAATTAAAAAGAGTTTTATATGGAATTATAGCAAAAAAATAGACAAGGAGTATTTTTTATGTATAATAATATTAGTAAGCGTGATATACTAATTTTTCCAAAATTTAAAAATATAGATAAAATACAAGAAATAAGAAATAAATACGATAAATTAGCAAATTTAGTTCCACCACATATTACCTTAGCATTTCCTTTTTCAGATACTATATCTGACGAAGAATTAATAGAAAAATTGTCTAATTTGCTAATTACTTATAAGCCTTTCGATATTACTTTTAAAGGAATATCTTTATCTAAAGACAATTATATATTTTTAAATTGTGTTAAAGGAAACAAAGAAATTATTCATCTACACAACGAAATATATTCTAAAATAATACCTTCTCATTTAAAAAAATCTTTCAAATATGCTCCTCATATTACTTTAGGACAGTCAGACAATATAATAGAGTTAAAACATTTTCAATATGAATTTAAAACAATAGTAGATGAAGTTTCAATTGAATTAATTGGAGAACATGAAGAATCTATAATATTAAAAAATATAAAATTTGGAGGTTCACTATAATGCCAAATCTATATATAATAACAGGTCCAGCTGGAGCCCGGAAAAAGTACAATTTCAAAAGAATTAGCTAAAACCAGTAATAAATCTGCACTAATTGAAGGTGATGATATTTATCATCAAGTTATTGGAGGATATACACAAGCTTGGAAAGAAGGAAATCATTTAGAAACTTTTTGGAATGTTTGTATAGATGCAATTAAAACTTATTTAAAATACGGATTTGATGTAATTTTTAATTACATAGTTACACCTGAAAACTTAGAATTAATTAGAACAAATATTAAAGATTGTACTATTAGATTTATTGTTTTATTAGCAGATGAACCAACTTTACTTTCAAGAGATAAAGAAAGACCTGAAGATTGCCAAATGAAAGAGCGTTGCATAGTTTTACTAAATAATTTTAAAAGTCAAAATTATGATGCACAAAATATATTGGACACAACTAATTTGTCAATCTCTGATATTATAAATATTATTGAAAATGATAATAGATTTGTTTTAAGCAATATTAATGAAAATTCATTAGAATTTAACAAAAATATACCTGAACTTGCCGTTTCTAATTTGGAAAATAGCTTAAAATTTTATAAAACTGCTGGATTTAAAATCGAGTATGATAGGCCTGAAAACAAGTTTGCATTTATTAGCCTTGGAGAAATACAGTTTATGTTACAAGAGCTTTCAAATAATGATAAATGGGAACTTGCTCCTCTTACATATCCCTTTGGAAATGGAATTAATTTTCAACTAGAGGTAAATAATTTAGATGAAATATATAGTAATTTAAAAAATTCAAATTATAAAATAGCATTCGATATAGAAGAAAATTGGTACAGACAGAACAATAAATTGCTTGGAAATAAAGAATTTTTAGTTCAAGATCCAGATGGCTATTTACTAAGATTTTCAGAGGATTTAGGAGAAAAAGAAATATAGATTTATATTCTATATTTCTTCTATTTCTCCATCCATTGGAAACTTTATATTTGAAATACCTTTAATATCATAGTCAGCTCTATGTATTGCATAAAATTTACAATTTTCATATTTTTTATATAATTCTTTATATTCCTCTAATCCTATATGTGTATCTGTACTTTTTAGTCCAGTAACATCAGATAACATATAATCACATTCTTCACACATTTTATAGTAATTTTCACAAAATCCAGTATCACAGGCGTAAGCTAATTTAATACCATCTTTTTCAAGTATATATCCGTTTACAGGTTTGCAAGCTCCATGTTGTAACTCTAGAGCTTGTATTTTAAAATCTTCTGTAATATATTCTTCTTTATTTTCTAATTCTACAAATTCTAGATTATATTTTTCTTCAATTCTATCATATTTTTGAGAATTTCCATCACTATGTGTAAATTGCATTAATTTAACAGTTTTTTCTCTTACACCTTTAGGTCCTACAATTACGAGCTTATTTTCTGTTTCTTTTCTTATTCCTCTTCCTATCAGTAAATTCGGAATATCCAAAAAATGGTCAGCATGAAAATGTGTAATTACTAAATATTCTACCTTTTTTGTATATATTTTTAGTCTTTCTAATTGTTTTACAGTTCCCATTCCTATATCAAATAATATATTATCTATTAAAACACTAGTATTACATCTTGTAATGCATCCCATAGTCCCTGTTCCTACAAAAGTTATTTTCAAAATTCTAATCCTCCTTTCTACATAGTATTTTTATAGTTTTATATATGCAAACTTACTTATATGCATATTTTTATAATTATCAATTATATTTTTGGCTTTTTTAGAGCACTCATATATTCTCTTTTCCTTAACTAACGGATTTATATATCTTCTTTTTACCTTTCTATCTACACAAAAAATACCAGATTTATCCACAAATTCCTCACTTTCTGTGAATTCTTTACAGTTCATAAATTTTGTAAATAAATTTGCAATGTTTTTATCCTTACAATTTCTAATTAATTCTACTATTTTTTCTTCTGGAAATTCATATAAATCTTCTTTGGTTAAAAATTTCTTTTCATACATCTTCTTTATTATATCTGCAAAAAAGTACATTGTTACTGTGTCTTCACTTCTAATCCATAATGGCCATAGTTTACTAGCTCCATCTATAAATTTCTCGGCAATTTCTATATTTTTAAATCCGAGCTCTAGTATATTTTCTTCATTTTTTGAAACATACAAATCTTCATACATTTCCTTTATTTCTGCTAAATTCCATACTTTTTTGTAATAGATACCATTCATAAAAGTATATTCTAATCTATCTGCAGATAATTTTGGTGTTTTATTGTCTGCTATTGGATAAATTTTATAATCACAAACCTCTTCTAATTTAATACTATCTCTTTTTAAAAATCCCATTATTTCTTCAGAATTTCTTATAGTTTGAATTGTTTGTTCTTCTGTTGACTCTTGTTTTTCTGCATCTCCATTTAGAAAATCTATACAATGCTTAAAAGCTGGACTTGAAATATCGTGAAATAATGCTGCTAATGTTTGTTTTTTATCATGAGTAAAATTCCATACAATAAGCGCTACTGCTATACTATGCTTCAAAACAGAATACATATCTACATATATATTTTCCATTCTCCAATATGCACCACAAATTTGGTTTATCCCATCTAGCTTTTGCATTTCTTTAGTATATATATAGTCATTTAAAAATTCTGGAAAGTCTTTAGAAAGAATTCTAAAATATTCTTTTGTAGTATTGTTTAAAGTATTGATATAATTTTTCATTTACGACCTCCACTAATAATTATATTTTATCTACATCTATACCTATATTCTTAAAGTTATTTTGAATTTTAGTCATATCCCTATACATTCCCTCTTTAAGCTCATATCTATAGTCTTCTTTTTCTAAATTAATTTCTTCATTTTCTAATTCTTTATCTATATCGTATGGAACTTTTACAAACTGAAAGGAAATATCAGAATTATATTCCATACTTCCATAATCTCCTTCTAAAATTAAATAATTACTTCTTGTAGTTTCTAAAACATTACTATCTTTTTTTAGATTTCTAATGACATCAAAAGCATTTCCAACACTCCCTACATTAATTAAAGTTTTATTGTATAGTTTGTCCATAAATTGTTGATGTAGATGTCCATATATAACCACATCTGCAATTTTATTAGAAGCCATCTTATCACTTGGATAAAACATTTCTAATTTCTTTATTATAGAATCATAGTTTATTACTGCTACCATATCACTTTTTGGAGTTGCATGAAACATTCTTATTAAACTTCCACTCATATAAAACTCTAGTGAAAAAGGTAAATTTTGCAAATATTCTCTTGTTTCCTTAGTTAATAAACTCTGATTCCAATTTATTCTTTTTTGTTCTATTTTTGGTAAGTTTTCCATATCTTTATGCTCTAAAGAAAAATTTCTATCACAATTGCCTCTTAGTACTATTTCACAATTTTCCCTTACTAATTTTACACACTCTTCAGGATGGGTTCCCTTAGCTACTATATCGCCTAAGCAATATATTTTATCTATATTTTTATTTTTTATATCTTTTAAAGTTGCCTTTAGAGCTTCTAAATTTCCATGTATATCTGAAATAATTGCTATTTTTATTTTTATCAACTCCTTTTTTATTTTACTCCAATTAAATTTAAGCTAAATAATATTTAATTTCTTGTAATTTTCTTTTAGTTTGTATATAACCTTGTTCATAAATTTCTTCCATTTTTTCTATTTCTAATAAAGTAACATTATTAAGTTCAATACTATGCAAAAAATCTATATTATTTACTTCATATCTGTAAAGTTCGTCATTTATTAATTCCAGTGATCTTTCTGCTACTTCTATTGCATTATTACAGCATTTTTTCTTATATTTACTTTTAAAATTAATACTTAAAATTCTATCACATTTAATTGATTTTAACTCTCTCCATGGTATATTCTCTTTTATTCCTCCATCTAATAATTGGTTTTGCTTAAAATCACAAGGAGAGAATACTACTGGATAACTACAACTGGCTCTAACTACCTTAGGTAATGAAGCTTTTGATATAAATTTTTCTTCTTCTGTTTCTTTTCTTATGTTACATGAATTAAAAACAAATACTTTTCCACTTTCAGCATCTACAGCTGGAATTAATAGTTCTTTATCTAAGTCTGATATATTATGAATACCTTTTAAATCACAGGCTTTTTTCATAATTTTTTCTATAATTTCTCCACTATTTAAACCATTTACAATCAGTTTTCTTTTAAAAATAACTCCATATACTATTTTTAGTACATTTTTCCAATCAATATATTTAACACTTTTTGCATATTTTTTAAAAAACTCATAAATTTCATTTGAGCTATATCCGCAAGCCAATAGAGCTGCAACAATGCTACCAGAAGATGTTCCTGCAAAACAATCAAATTTTATATTTTCTTCCTCCATAGCTTTTATTGCTCCTATATGAGCAACACCTTTTATTCCTCCACCGGCTAAACATATTCCTAATTTCATACAATCACCATTATATTTTATGTTTTTGTATGAATTTTGGTAACATTATTTAATTTTTTTCCAACCATTCATAATATTTTATTAAATATTCCCAACAACCTTCTTTATCTGTAATTCCATCATAATTATTTTTTATTCTCTCTATTATTTCTTCTTTGTTAATCCATTTCACTTCAGAAACTTCTTCTTTTTGAAGACTTAAATTTTTTTCATCAATATCCTTTGTCACTATGTAATATTCATTAAAATGCTTATTTAAAATATCTCCTTTTTTATTAATAGATGTACTACAACCTATAAATATTATTTCTTCTTTTTTTACACTTAGTCCTAGTTCTTCCTTAATTTCTCTAATAATTGCTTGAAAACCAAATTCTCCTGCTAGCACATGTCCCCCTGCACTAATATCCCACATATCTGGCCACATTTTTTTATTTTTGCTTCTTTTTTGAAGTAATACTTGTTTCTTTGAATTTATAATGAATACTGCTACAGCTTTATGCCATAATCCTTTTTTATGACATAATTGTTTCATTTCAACATTATCTGTAAATTTTCCCGTTTCTGTTAAAACATCTACCATTTCATCCATAATAACCACCTCAAAATTAATTTTAGTTATTATAACATAAAAAGATTTTTTGGTAAATTATAAAAACAATATATGAGTAAAATAATATAATATGAAATTATAAAATTTGTAAAAAAATTTTTTCAAAATAATTAAATTAGATATTGAAATTATTAAAATTAATGATATAATGTAGTAGTTAAAATTTTAAAAGAGAAGGAGTTGTCGAAATTGCTTAAAAACGAAATCCATGAAAGTCTAAGCGAAAAAGAGTTAAGTTTAAAAGAGTCTTATAATCAACTTTTAAAATATGCATTTGCAGATACTGATAGTTTTATTCATCATTTTTCAATTGATGTTATAAATAGTGTAATAGATGAAATAAAAGATGATCCAGAAGTTAGTGAAACAACTAAAAACAAATTTAAAAAGCTATTAGATGATGCAAAAGAGCATAATAAAAAACTAGTAGAGCGTGAACAAGCTTCTCCTAGAGAATATGATGAAAAATGGGAAAAGGCAAAAGTAGATATTACAAATTTTGTTAATGCTTACAATGCTCGCCAAAAAGAGCTAGCTGAAGAAAAGAAAAAATCAAATAAAAATTAATTTTAATTAAGACTTTTTTACTCTATTGTTATTTTTTGTATTTTTTTGTATAAAAATATTATTAAATAATTGACTTTATAAAACAAAGATAGTATAATAATTTAGTATTGTACCAGTAGCTTAGCTGGATAGAGCGTTCGGCTACGAACCGGAAGGTCGGGGGTTCGAATCCCTCCTGGTGCACCATAATATTTTATGAGCTTTAATGTTAATCATTTTATTTAATCTTCCAGATTTTTTTTATTTTATCAAGGTTAAGTTTCGATATTTATTAGCCCCTAAAAAATTATGGCGTTTTAATAAAATTAGTTGACAATCATAAAATATTATGGTATTATATTATATGCATACGGACCAGTAGCTCAGCTGGATAGAGCAACGGCCTTCTAAGCCGTGGGTCGGACGTTCGAGTCGTCTCTGGTTCACCATAAACTCTTCTAGCTGAAGAGTTTAATTTATCGAGGTGTGGCTCAGTTGGTAGAGCGCGTGGTTTGGGACCATGAGGTCGCAGGTTCGATCCCTGTCACCTCGACCAAAAGAAAAATATTCTTGAAAGACTTGAAACAACTAGGTTTCAGGTCTTTTGTTTTATCTGAATTTTAGTGTTTTTTAACCGTATTTGAGAGTGTCTGTAAAAGGCTGTAATATGCTATTTTACTCTGTTAGCCTTTGTTAGCCTTTC
>CALXPP010000041.1 GCA_944390345.1 uncultured Clostridia bacterium | reverse complement strand
TCATATTTAACCGAAATATATTATTTTAAAGAAAAATATAAGGATAAGATTGATATAGAAACAGGATTTGAATTTGAATATTCAGATAGAGATTTAGCTCATCTTAAATCTTTAAGAGCTGTAGTAGACAAGATGGTACTTGGACAGCACTTTGTAGTAGCTGGAGAAAAAGATTATGCAATAAATAGAAATGGTGGAAAGCAAATTAGAGATGAGGTATTAGATTTATATTTAGAATCAATAAAAACTGCTATGGATAAAGGACTTCCAGATGTTATTGCTCATCCAGATTTATTTATGAAGGCAAGAGACAGCTTTGGAGAAAAAGAAGAAAAAGTAGCAAGAGAAATTTGCAAAAAATCTGCCGAAAAAGGAATTCCTCTTGAAATAAATTTAGGAAAAATCGCCTCAAAAGTTGAAAGCAAAAAGTCAATAGAGCAGTTAAAAAATGAGATAAAATATCCATCACCAGAATTTTGGAAAATTGTAGCAGAAGAAACAAAAATCGCAAAAGAAAATGGTCAAGATATAATTGTTTTTTTTGGTAAAGATGCACATTACCCCGCTCAGTTATCAGATGAGAGAGACTATGAAATTGCAAAAGCAATTATAGGTGAAAATACTTTAGAGCAATTGCATATAGTAACAAGTTATAAAGAGCTTGAAGCAGAGCTTACAAAGCAAAAAAAGCCAAAGAAAACTCAAGATTTTCTGCGGAGAAACTTTAGAAGAACAAAGAGATATTGATTTATTAGACAAAATAGAAAAAGAAGAAACAAAACAAAAAGAACAAGATTTAGATAAAAATACACAAGATGCTAAATAAGGAGATTTAAAGATGGTTAATATAGAATATGCAAATGCGTATAGCGAGGTATTAGAGATATTAAAATATATTCCAGTAGAAGACTATAAAAAAATACCAGAAAGAAAAATAGAGCTATACAAGAAGAATGCAAATAAAGATTATATATTTAACTATAATCCAGAAAAAACTCTAAAAGAGCAAAATGTATCAAAAATAGCTAAAGGTATTATTGCTATTCTATTTAGAGATTATTGGGCAACAGATGAGCAAAGAGAAAAAATATTAGCTATGCAAAAAAATGAACGAATAAATATAGAAAAAATAAAAAGAGAAAGATACAATCCAGACAATATCTTTAAATCTAAAAACAATAATCAAAATATTGTTTCTAATAATATTAAAAATAACATAGAAATTTACAGTAAGAATAGTTTAATGAAAGTTGAAAATAAAAAATCAAATTCCATTTTTAGAAAAATAATAGATAAAATTAGAAATATTATAAAGAAATAAGTAAATATAGTTTAAATGTATAAAAAAGCTCTAATTGTAAAAAAATAAGCAATAAGAGCTTTTTGCTTACTTATTGCTTAAATCCACTAGTAGATTATTGTAGTGCCAAATGCAACAAAATAGCTCCATAAGGCACTACTTAAAACTAGTTGTTAGAGTTGTTGTTGTTATTATTTCTTTCATCATTATTTTTTTGACCATTATTTTTCTTTTTATTTGACATTAAGAACACCTCCTTGTTCATTTCTAAACATATTATAACCACTCAATTTTTGTTTATTCAAATATTGAAAAAGAAGTTTAAAAATGGTACAATAATTAAAGTAAAACAATAGAATAAAAAAGGGGAAAATAATGGTTATAGGAATAGAAGGTTTAGTAGGTGCTGGAAAAACAAGTATCTGTAGAGAATTAATAAAAAAAATACCAAATACAGTACTTTTAAATGGAGGAAATTTATATAGAGCAATAGTTTATGCTATTATGCAACAGGGAAAAACTTTAGAAGAGCTTAAAAAAGTTGGAAAAGATTTAGATATAAAAAAGATGATGGATTTATTTAATATAAATCTAAAAATAGAAAACAATGAAACTGTAATATATATGGGAGACAAAAAGATAGAAGAAGAAGATTTACAATCTAAAAAATCTTCCTTAGCAGTTTCAATGGTTGGAGGAAAAGCAAACAATGAAAATCTATTTGTTTTTGCAAGAAAACTAATAGATGATTTAAAGAAAAATTTTAATGTTATTATTTCAGGTAGAAGCATTTTGCAAATATATCCAGCAGCAGATTATCATTTTTTTATAACAGCTTCTTTAGAAGAAAGAATAAAACGAAAATGTAAACAATACCAAAATAGAGAATCAGAAGAGGAAATTAGAAAAAATATAGAAGAAAGAGATAAATTACAAGAAGCAGCAGGCTTTTACGAAAAAGGTAAAAATACAATTGTATTAGATGTAACAGCTTGCAAGACTGTAGAAGAATCTACAAATTTGCTTTTGGAAAAATTAAAACTACCAGAATGTGTTTAAAATAAAGCTTTAGCTTATAAAGAAAGGAAGTGCATATTTTGGAATACGAAAATAAAAAACTTAAAGAATTTAATAATTATTTATCTGGAAGAAAAATAGCTGTTATTGGTTTAGGTGTAAGCAATATACCTTTAATAGATTATTTGCACAAGTTAAAATCAAAAGTAACGATTTTTGATAACAAAGAAATTGACGAAATAGATAATGGCTTAATAAATCAAATTATAGACTATGGAATGGAATTTTCTTTTGGAAAAAACTATTTAAAAAAACTAAAAGGTTTCGATTTAATATTTCGTTCACCTAGTTGTTTGCCAACAATTCCAGAGTTAGTAGAAGAAGCTGAAAGAGGTGCTATTGTTACTACAGAGATAGAAATGGTTTTGGAATTAACTCCTAGCAAAGTAATAGGAGTTACAGGTAGTGATGGAAAAACCACAACCACTACTCTAATAGCAAAAGTTCTAGAAGCAGGTGGATATAAAGTATTTTTAGGAGGAAATATAGGACACCCATTATTTACAGAAGTAAAAGATATGACAGAAGATGATTTTGTAGTTTTAGAACTTAGCAGTTTTCAGCTTATGAATATGACTGTTAGCCCGGAAATTTCCGTAATTACAAATATCACGCCAAACCACTTAAATATTCATAGTTCAATGGAAGAATATATAGAAGCTAAACAAAATATTTTTAAATATCAAACACCAGAAAATTTACTTATATTAAATTATGATAATGAAATTACTAGAAATTGTAGTAATATTGCTAAAGGGAGAGTAATATTTTTTAGTAGTAAAGAAAAACTTGAAAATGGATATATAGTAGATGATGGAAAAATTAAGTTTTGCCAAAACTCTCTAAGAAAACATATTTTAGATACAAAAAATATAGAATTAAAAGGAAAACATAATGCAGAAAATATTTGTGCTGTACTTGCTGCAACCAGAGAATTTGTAGACCTTCAAACAGCGGTAAAAGCTATTTCTGAATTTAAAGGAGTAGAGCATAGAATAGAGCTTATAAAAGAAACTGATAACAGAGTAAAATGGTATAATGACTCAGCCTCTTCTAGTCCAACAAGAACTATAGTAGGTCTAAATTCTTTTTCTTTAAGAAATATAATTTTAATAGCAGGAGGATACGACAAAAATTTGGATTATACACCTCTTGCAAAACATATTGTAGAAAATTGCAGGGAACTAATTTTAATAGGTCAAACAGCAGATAAAATTGAAAAAGTAGTTTTGAAAGAATTAGAAAAAACACATAAAAAACTTGGTATTCATAAATGCAATTCTTTAGAACAAACAGTAATACTTGCAAATAGATTAGCAAATAAAGGTGATGTAATCTTGTTTTCACCAGCAAGTGCAAGTTTTGATATGTTTAAAAATTTTGCAGAAAGAGGCAATAAATTCAAAGAAATAGTAAAAGAAAAGATAAAATAGAAATTTGAATAAATTAAAAAAAATTTCCCATACTAATTTTATAAATAAATAGTAAAGGGGAATTTTTTTATGAGAGTAAAAGATTGTATGTGTAATAATTTAGTAAAAGCGGCACCAGATACTACTGTTGCAGAAGCTGCAAAATTAATGAATTCTAACCAAATAGGTTGTTTGCCAATATGCTCTGAAGGAGATAAAGTTGTAGGATTTGTAACTGACAGAGACATAATAACTAGAGCAGTAGCACATAATAAAGATTGCAATAACACAAAGCTTTCCGATATTATGACTATTAATGTAATTAAAACTACTGCAGATACTGATATAGAAGAGGCAGAAAAGATTATGGCAAATAATCAAGTTCGTAGATTACCAGTATTAGAAAAGGGAAAAGTAATAGGAATTCTTACTATTGGAGATATTGCTCAGCAGCATAAAATTTCTTGTGAAGAGCTAGGAAGGGTTTTTGAATCGATATGTGATTGTGATAATAATAGCCAGAACAATTGTTAAAAAATAATAACTAAAAGAATTATTAAAGATTTCTCGAAATTTGAATTTGTTTCAAGTTTCGAGTATTTTTTTATTAAAAAAAGAGTAAGCTAGCTATAAGAGAAAATAGAGAAGGAAGGAATGCAATGGAAAAAAGGTATGCATATTCAAAAATATTCAAAAATTTAGGAATTTTACTGTTAGGAGTTTTATTATTTTACTTAGGCGTAAAGCTTAGTATTTTTTATATGCCTTTTTTAATTGGATATCTTATATCTGTACTAATAGAACCTCTTATTAAATTTGTAAAAAATAAAACAAAGCTTTCTAGAAAAACTAGCAGTATAATAGTACTAATATTAGTTTTTAGCTTGCTTATAGCTCTTATGGTATGGGGAGTTATAACTCTTATAAATGAACTTACCAATTTCTTAACAGGTATGAATGTATATTTAGATAAAATTATTAATTTTATTAGAGCTTCTTGGAGTTATTTGGAAAACTTTAATTTACCAGAAGATATAAATTTTTTACTCCAAAATAGTGTAACTGAAATTTTTAATACATTTTCTAAAATGCTAAAAGAGTTTTTTAGTAAGATTTTGCAATCTATAAGCTCAATTCCGACAGTATTTATATATACCATAATTACCATACTTGCTACTTATTTTATAAGTTCAGATAAATTCTATATTTTAGATAGATTAGAACATCATTTTTCTAGAACATATATAGGAAAATTAAGGAAACATTTATCTGAAATAATGAGTAGCTTAGGAAATTATCTAAAAGCTGAAGCTATATTAATATTAATTACTTTTATTATAGTAACTATAGGCTTAAATCTATTTTATATATTAGATATGAAAATAGAATATCCATTTCTAATGGCAGTTTTTATTGGGTTTGTAGATGCGCTACCTATACTTCGGAGCAGGAACAGTATTTTTACCTTGGGTCTTAATAGAATTATTAAACGAAAACAAGGGATTAGCTTTTGCTTTATTAGGTTTATATATTTTAACAGTAGTAGTAAAGCAGATTCTAGAACCAAAACTTGTAAGCAATAAAATAGGAATACATCCTATTTTTACACTAATTGCTATGTACACAGGATTTAAATTAATAGGAGTACTTGGACTTTTATTAGGACCAATTATATTAGTAGTATTAAAAAATATCTTCTCAGCCAGTATAGATAAAGGAATAATAAAAGCTATATTAGAATAGATTTTCTAAGTAAATATGCATTATCTATCTTAGTAGATAACAGATGTTGGAACATAGGCATCGTCTGGTTGTTCTACAAACTTATTTTCGGGAGCTGTAGTTTTTTCAATCTTTGTAATTTTTAAAATAGGAATTTCTCCAAAGTAATCACCTTTTTCTATAGTTCCCGTTATTTTTACCCATTCGCCATTACTATAATTTTGTGCATTTTCTACACTACACAAAAAACCTACAACAACAGATTGCAAATGATTAGAGTCAATATACATATCTCTAGCTAATATGAATTCATTATCTTTTATATTTGGTACACGATATACATATCCAGTAAAAGATATTTGCTGTCCTATATAAGTATTTAAATCTTCATGAACCATTTTTAAAATATCAGTATAATTAGTTTCATTAAGGATTGCTACATCATTTGAAGGTAAACAATTACTATCTACAATAGTAGTATCTTTTTCTATACTCTTTAGTAATTTTACAAGAGCAATAAGACTAATAATTACACAAATAATTGCAAGAACAACTAAAAAAGCTTTTGCAATAGTAGATTTTTTTAATTTTAAATTAAAAACAAACATAAAAACCATCCTTTACACTAAGTAGTAAAAGCTCTATTAAAAATAGAGTTCCTTTGTTAGTTAAAGGTTATGCTTTAAAAATAAAAATATGATTTAAAAAAATATTGATATAAAATTTTTTTTATGTTATTATGAAAAAAAGTATTTTTGAGGAATAAAAATGAATACAGAAGAAGAGGAAAAGAAGTTACAAAAAACAAAGACAAGAAAATTAAATATGAAGATTTTTCCTATATATAGTATGTTTGGTACGGATTTTGTATTTTATTATGCTATTCAAGTATTATTTTTACATCAAGTTAAAAATATTTCAGAGGCAAATATAGTGCTAGCAACTTCGATTTATGCATTTGCTAGTATCTTAGTTCAAATACCAGCTTTAATTATAGTAGATAAAATAGGAAAGAAAAACTCTTTAATTATAGGAAATACATTAAATGTAATATGTATGGCTATTATATTATTTTGTCCAAATTTTATAGTTTATTTAATAGAGGAGTGTTTAAGCTCTGTAGCTTTTGCTTTAAAAAGTATTACTGAACCAACTATATTAAGTAATTCAATACCAGAATGTAGCAGAAAAGGAGAGATTTTTTCTAATATAAATTCAAAAGGATATTCTAGATTTTGCTACTTATCTGCATTTTCAGCTATAGTTGCAGGAATTTTATACGATATAAATCCATATATACCAATTGTAACTAGTTTAAGTTGTTCTGTTATAGCTTTGCTTATTTCTCGTAATTTTAACGAAATAAAAAACGAAAATGTGAAGGAAAAAAGTATTGATAATTATATTTATGATTTGAAAAAAGGTTTTAGTTTTATATTACATTCTAAAAGATTAAGTGCTTTATTATTAATGGTAGGTTTTTTGTGGGGACTAACTTCTCTATTTATAACTTATAAAACAAGTTTATTAAATGATTTAGCTGTATCTGCAACTCTGATAGGTATATTTGATGCTATATATCAAATTTTTGTAGGAATATCATCTAGATATGCTACTACTTTAAATGGAAAATTAAAAAATAAGACTTTGACAGTAATAGCCTTTGGACATACAATAGGATTTATATTATGTGGAATAGTTGCAATTCTTAATATACCATTTATATTAAAACTCATATTAATATCTGTTTTGTATTTGGAAATAGGAAGTTGCAAGGGCTTATCTCAAATATTAAAGAAGCAATATATGAATAATTTTGCTAAAGAAGAAGTGTTTACAAAAATTTATACAACTGAATCTATAATATCAAATTTATTAAAAATGATAGTAGGACTAATAGGAAGTGCTATATTAAATAGTTTTAATATAAAATATAGTATGATTATAACAGGAGTAATTTTTTCTTTAATAAGTTTTGTACTTTATAAGTATATGAAACCAAGATTCGGATTAAAACCAAATGAATATCCAAAAGAAGATTTGGAAATAACATAAGATATAAAAATAGACTTGCAAGTATTAGAAAAAACTAATGTTCTGGTGCTTGCAATTTACTTTATTTAGTGATATAGTTTATAAGACAAATTTTACAAAAGGATTTGTATATAAATTTAGGAGGCTTTTAAATGGGATTATTAAAAAATATTTTTGGCACATATAGTGAAAAAGAAGTAAAAAGAGTAATGCCAATAGTAGATAAAATAAATAGTTTAGAACCAGAAATGGAAAAACTAACAGATAAGGAACTAGCAAGTAAAACAGATTATTTTAAAGAGCAATTAAAGGAAGGAAAAACACTAGATGATATTTTACCAGAAGCTTTTGCAACTGTTAGAGAAGCATCAAAAAGAGTACTTGGAATGAGACATTTTGATGTTCAATTAATAGGTGGAATTATACTTCATCAAGGTAGAATTTCAGAAATGAAAACAGGTGAAGGAAAAACATTAGTAGCAACTTTACCAGTTTATCTAAATGCATTAACAGGGAAAGGTGTTCATGTTGTAACAGTTAACGAATACTTAGCAAAAAGAGATAGCGAATGGATGGGAAAAGTATATCGCTTTTTAGGTTTATCAGTAGGCTTAGTATTAAGTAGAATGGATCCGATTTCAAAGAGAAAAGCATATAATGCAGATGTAACTTATGGTACAAATAGCGAATATGGTTTTGATTACCTAAGAGATAATATGGTTATTCGTAAAGAAGATATGGTTCAAAGAGGTTTAAACTATGCTATTGTTGATGAGATAGATAGTATTTTAATAGATGAAGCTAGAACACCACTTATTATTTCTGGTAGAGCAAATAAATCTTCAGACTTATATAAAAAAGCAGACACCTTTGTTAGAAGATTAAAAGCAAAAGTTATAGTAGAAGAAGATACAAAAGATATAGATCAAGCAGAAGATAATGAAAAATATGATTATATAGTAGACCTAAAAGCTAAATCTGCAACTCTAACTCAAAAAGGTATAGAAAAAGCAGAGAGCTTCTTTGGCATAGAAAACTTAAACGATTTAGAAAACTCTGACCTAGTACACAACATAAATCAAGCTCTTCATGCTCATGGAGTAAAGAAGAAAGATGTAGATTATATAGTAAAAGATGGAGAAGTTTTAATAGTAGATGAATTTACAGGAAGAATAATGTATGGTAGAAGATATAGTGATGGACTTCACCAAGCTATAGAAGCAAAAGAAAATGTAAAAATAGAAGATGAATCAAAAACACTAGCTACAATTACTTACCAAAATTATTTTAGAATGTACGACAAACTATCTGGTATGACTGGTACTGCAATGACAGAAGAAAATGAATTTAAAGAAATTTATAATTTAGATGTTATTGAAATACCTACAAATAAGCCTTTAATTAGAAAAGATTTAACAGATGTTATATATAAAAATGAATCTGCAAAATATAGAGCAATAATCGCAGATATTAAAGAAGCACATAGTAAAGGTCAACCAATTTTAGTTGGTACTGTTTCAATAGATAAATCAGAAAAATTAAGTAATCTACTAAAAAAAGAAGGATTAGAGCACGAAGTATTAAATGCAAAAAATCACGAAAAAGAAGCAGAAATTATAGCACAGGCAGGTAAATTTGGAGCAATTACAATAGCAACAAATATGGCTGGGCGTGGTACAGATATTATGCTAGGTGGAAATAGCGAATATTTGGCAAAACAAGAAATGAGAAAACTAAAATATCCAGAAGAGCTTATAGAACAAGCAACAGCTTTTAATGAAACTGAAGATGAAGAAATTCTAGAAGCAAGAAAGAAATTTAAAGCCTTAGAAGAAAAATTTGATGTAGATATAAAAGAGGAAAAACAAAAAGTTATTGAAGCAGGCGGTTTAAAAATAATAGGAACCGAACGCCACGAATCTAGAAGAATTGACAATCAGTTGAGAGGTCGTAGTGGTCGTCAAGGTGATCCGGGTGAAACAAGATTCTATTTAGCTTTAGATGATAGTCTTCTAAAAATCTTTGGTGGAGATATAATAACAAGTATTTTTGAAAGAGGAAATTTACCAGAAGATTTACCAATAGAAGTAAAATTAGTTGCCAAAACTATAGAAAATGCTCAGAGTAAAGTAGAAGGTAGAAACTTTTCAATTCGTAAACATATATTAAGCTATGATGATGTAATGAATATTCAAAGAGATATAATATACTCTGAAAGAAGAAAAGTATTAGATGGCGAAAATATTAGAGAAAATATTGTTTCTATGCTAAGCGAATCTGTAGATATGATTGTAGATACTTATAGACAAGAAATTGAAAATGGTACTATAAGTAGAGAAACTTTGGCAAATGAAATTTTAACTAATTTAGGAATATCAAAGGTAGAAGAACTAAATGAAGAAAAAATAAATGCAAATAGATTAGAACAAGAATTGCAAGACAAAGTTTTAGCAGCCTACGAACAGAAGGAAGAGACTATTGGAGCTCCAATGAGAGAATTAGAAAGAGTAGTTTTACTAAAGGTTGTAGATAGTAAATGGATGGATCACATAGACAGTATGGATGAACTAAAAAATGGTATTGGATTAAGAGCTTATGGTCAAAAAGATCCAGTTGTTCAATATAGAATTGAAGGTGGAGAAATGTTTGATGAGATGATTGCTCAAATCAAACTAGAAGTTACTAAAATATTGCTTCATATTACTAAAAAGGAAAATTCTACTGAGAGAAAAAGTGCAGCAAACATTACATCTACTTCAATAGATAGAAGTGCAATTGATAGTATGAATATAGAAGGAGAAACTAAACCACAAAATGCCTCTGAAAGCAAGCCTCAACCAATAAGAAATGAAGGTCCAAAGATTGGTAGAAATGATCCTTGTCCATGTGGGTCGAACAAAAAATATAAAAATTGCTGTGGTAGAAACAAGTAAAATAGGCAATTGTACAGGT
>CALXPP010000040.1 GCA_944390345.1 uncultured Clostridia bacterium | reverse complement strand
TATATTTCTTGGCCTGAGGCAAATCCCGCTCCTATTATAGTTCCAATTATCACAAATACAGTCTTTAGCATTCTTTTCCTCCACTACAGGAGGACTATATAGTTTTTAAAGTTAAATTCTGACAAAGTACACACAAAATATATCCTCCATTTACAGAGGCATAGTTTTTAAAGAATTGGCATTTTGGCTAGGCAAAGGAGCAAAAAAACCGGAAGCGTACTTGGTGTACGCTGAGGATTTTTGAAGCGAACTTTAACAACGCCAAAATTCAATTATTTAAAAACTCCCCCTCCTTATATAAGTTATATGAGGAGGGAGAATGCTTTATTACTTCTTTCTTCTTCTAACTATCCATACTATAATTCCAATTATTATTATCATTATTGGTATAGCAAATATTATTGTAAGAATAATTAGATTTTGTTGTTGTGTTACTGTATATGCTGTTGTTTCTGTATCCTTTCTAATTGTAATCATGTTGTCTCTATCTGTTAAGTATGCTATAGAGTTTATTGCTAAGTCTTCATTGTTGTAGAAATCTAATGCATATGAGTAATATTGTGTATTTAATTGTATTTGTAAGTTTGTTATAAATATGTTATTTGAATACATTATTAATTCTGATGTAGTATCATCATTAATTTTCTTCTTTAGTAATGCTCCAACTGTTTCATTTGGTGCATCTTCGTCTTCATCTGTTTTAGTTCCAGATGTTATAGAATAATTTGTTCTATAGAAAGAATTTTCACTTGTAGTTGCTAAAGTCTCAACTTCAACACCTAACTCTTCTAATTTTTCACTATCTGCAATGTCTATTCTTCCAGGAGACATAAAGCAAGCATTCATATTCATATTTGTATCAGATGTTACACTTGTATAAGGACTTACTGTAACTAATATTGCTGATGCTGTTCCATACAACATTTTATCACTGTCTTGTTCTAACATAACTCCTTCTGAGATTCCAACACCATACTCATCCAAAACTGCTTGAAAATTTGGCATATCATCTCCTGTGGTGTTTGGATCTGTAAATAATATCATTTTTCCACCTTTGTCTATATATTTAAGTATTGCGTCTCTTTCTGCCTCTGTTATGTCTTCTGCAAGTGTTGTTATCATTAATACAGAACAATCTTCAGGAACTTCTCCTGTAGTTAATAAATCTACATCTTTGAATTCGTATGCTTCATCTGCTAAATCTGCACTAAAATAGTATAAATAATCTGATGCATATTTGTTATGTCCTGTTAGATTATATATTACAGGTTTTTCATCTGTTGTAACATCTAGGATTGCATTTGTTAAGGCTTCTTCTGTTATATCTTTTGTTTGATATGTTGTGTAGTCTGTTGTATAAAAATCATAGCTTGTTAATGTTTTGTCTTTATCTCCACATTTTACTATTGCGACTGAGCTATCTGCTGTAATACCGTATTCATCTGTTAGATCAGGTCTTGATGTTATGTCGTCTATTACTTCTATAGTAATTTTGTCATTAACACTGTTGTATTTTTGTGCAAAATCCTTAACTGAATCTGTCATATTTATAATTATTATTTCAACATCTTTATCTATTGAACTAGCTATTGATTTTGACATATCTGATAAACTATATATTTTATCTTGAGTAACATCAATATCAGCAAAATTCTTTTCTTCTACGAAAATATTTAGTCCTATGCATGCTGCTATTATAATTAGTATTAGTAATACTGTCAAAGAAGTTTGTCTAAGCCATTTTCCTTTTCTCTCTTTATATGGCTTTTCATTTTTTACAATTAAATCTTTAGAATTATTCTTTTCCTTACTCACTTTTGCTCACCTCCTACTTTACAGCCTTTCTTCTTTTTATAAGTACAATTGTGATTAATATGCACATTATAGTTATTGAAACTAAACTAATCACATCAGATATTGAGATTAATCCATATGGGAATCTCATAAATTGATCCATTAAATTTATGCTTGAGAAAATATCACTTATATCAACTAAAAACCATGGTGCTACAAGTAATAAAAATGTTATAATTGCTGATATGATTTGATTTTCTGTAATGCTAGATGCAAGCATTCCTATTGAAATAGCTGCCATTGCAACTAGTAAAAAGCCAAGCATTGTTGCAATTATCGTAGGTATATTAATATTTCCAAAGAAACTTATTATAACAGAATAAATTATTGAAAGTATTAGAGTAATTAATATTACTACAACTGCCGCAGAAAATTTTCCAAGTACTATTGATGTCACACTTCTTGGAGATGTAAGTAATAATTGTTCTGTTCCATTTTTTCTTTCTTCTGAGAACATTCTCATTGTTAAAAGTGGTACAATTAATAATAATCCATATCTAGCTGTTGCATAATATAAGTTTCCCATGTCAACTGAACCTGACATTATTGTTGTTAAGTAGAAAAACACACTATAAACAACCATAAATATTCCTATTGCTATATATCCTATAGGAGATAGAAAATATGTTTTTAATTCTTTTTTAAATACTGCCCACATTATTTTTTCTCCTCCTTTTTACTATTTTTTTCTGTTTTTTTATTAGATTTGTCTTCGCTTTCTTTTTTAGCATCTTCTTTGCTTTCACTTTTTGAAGTCTCTTTTACTTTTTTGTCTTTTTTAGCTTTCTTCTTTTTATCAGTAGTATCCTCTATTTTCGTAGTATCTATTAATTTTATGAAAGCATCTTCTAGCGTTGTTTCTGTCTTCTTAAGCTCAAATATAACAATTTCTTCTTTTGGTAATACTTCAAATAGCTTTTTCCTTAGATCTATATCTGATGAAGTAGTAATTACATATTGTTTTGTACCATCTTCATTATCCTTAACAAAATCAACACTATCTATCTCCTTGATTTTTTCTTTTAATTTTTTCATATTGCCTTTCGGATCTTCTACTATTACAGAAATTCCATTTTTCTCCTTAGTTGCCTTTTCAAGATTTTCTGGAGTATCAATAGCAATTATTCTTCCTTTATTTATAATAATTACTTTTTCACAAATTTGACTTACCTCAGATAATATATGTGTACTTAATATTACAGTATGTTTTTTCCCTAGCTCTTTTATTAATTCTCTTATTTCTGTTATTTGCTTTGGATCTAAGCCTACTGTAGGCTCATCAAGTATTATAACATCTGGATTCCCAATCAATGCACCTGCCAAACTTACTCTTTGCTTATATCCTCTTGACAAGTTTCTTATTAACTTGTTTTGTACATCTAGCAAACCAGTCTCTTTAAGAACTTTCTCAACTTCTTTTTTTCTTTCGCTTCTTTTAACTAGTTTTAGTTCTGCCATATATGAAACAAATTCTTTTGCAGTTAATTCATAATATAGTGGAACATTCTCTGGCATATAGCCAATCTCTTTTTTAGCCTTTCTTGGTCTTTTGGAAATATCGTTTCCATTAATTATAATTTGACCTTTAGTTGGCTCAATAAACCCTGTAATCATGTTCATTGTTGTACTTTTGCCAGCTCCATTTGGTCCTAAAAAACCTACTATTTCGCCATCTTTAACATCAAAACTGATATCATTAACAGCTATAGTAGAGCCATACTTTTTTGTGACATTTCTAACCTGTATCACTTCTTTTTCCTCCAATCTCTTATTTCCGTATGTTTTTACCACTTTATATTACCATTAATATTTTCAATATGCAATATATTTCACATAAAATTCACAAATTTTGTAATTTGCATACTTTTAATTTTTACGAATATAAATTAATAAAATTGTGTGAATGGAGGCTAGCATGGAGTTTGTGTATCCTTTTCTAATTTCCTTTATAATGGTGTTTATTGCTGAGCTTGGAGATAAAACTCAACTTCTTGTGCTTTCTTTTTCTGGAAGTGTGCGTGTTAGAAATATTATTCTTGGTATTGCTATTGGCTCTTTTTTTAGTCATGGTATTGCAATTCTTTTTGGTAGTAGGATTGGTGTGCTAGAGAATGAAAATTTGCATAAAATTATAGAAATTATTACATATTCTTCTTTTATACTTATGGGAATTTTGTCTTTGCTCCCAAAAAAGGAAATTATAGATTCAAATAAAAATAAGAAAGAAACTCTTTTGAGTAAAATTTTTCATCTTAATATTGGTTATACTTTTATAATTGCACTATCCATTTTAGTTGGGGAATTTGGAGATAAAACTTTTTTAGCCTCTCTTGGTTTTGGAATAGAATATCCTAATTATAAAGCAATGCTAATCGCTGGAGCAATCTTAGGCATGATTGTAAGTGACTCGATTGCCATTATTTGTGGCAAATTTTTAAATAAATACATCTCTGAGGATAAAATGCAAAAGTTCTCTGGAATTTTATTTTTAATCTTTGGAATTGCAGGGTTTGTGTTTTAATTTTACAAAAGGGACACTCCTTTTTGTAAAATTATTTTTACACTTTGGGACACTCTTTGTGAGTCAATGTCATTTATGTGTCACAAGATAAACTTTTCTATTATATCTGTCCCTAAATTCTCATTTGCTTAGCCATACTTCTTCCCCGTTTTCGAGTCTTACTCTAAGGTTTGGGAATGTTCTTTTCATTCTTTCATTTGTAAAATAATCATTCTCTATTTTTTGTCTTATTTGTAATACTATATTGTTCGAATCAGTTATAAACTCTTTGTTGTATAATACTCTATTTTGATATGTCTGTATGCCCCATATTGTGGCAATACAGTCTATTACTAAAAATATAAATATTCCTAATTCTATTATATTTCTAGTGTGTGGCTTTATTTTATCAATTAATTTGTCTATTAGTGGTTTTGCAAATTTAATTAGCAAAATTGATAAAATTCCCCAATAGAATGAGAATAACAAACTTATTCTTCCATTCAAATTGTACTGTAAGTATTCGTAGTTCCAAAATCTTATTCCATAAACTGCTTCTAAACCATAGCTTAAAATATATTCTGCAATTGAGCCAAAAACGAATCCTACAATAAATAATTTGATTACACTTTTGCAATTTAGTTTATCTAGCACAAAAATTAATGCCGCTCCACATACTCCATATACAGGGCAGAAGGGTCCCCATAAAAGTCCTTTTCTACTTTCCAATATTCCTGTTGTAACATAACAGTATAGCGTCTCAATTATTAGACCTAATACACTAAAAATTAAAAAATACCAAAACAGGTGATGAATTGTAACTTTTTTACTTTGTTCCATTTTTTGTTCCCCTTAATTACTATATTTAATTAGATTACTAATCATGCTACATATTATTTTACACTTTTTTTGTTTCTATTCATCATTCATTACCTATTATACAGTATTTTTTAATTTTTTTCACGTTTTTATTGACTTTTTCTAAAAATAATGCTAATATATATATTGCATTTGATTTGGGTCAGTAGCTCAGCTGGATAGAGCAACGCCCTTCTAAGGCAGTGTTCGTTTATACTGACATTGGCTTGTAGTAAGGTTTATAGCATTTCAAATGCAAAATATCTAAAAAAATATCTAAAAAATTTGAATATTAAAATTTATAAATCTATTGAAATCCATTTGGGTCAGTAGCTCAGTTGGATAGAGCATGCGCCTTCTAAGCGCAGGGTCGGGGGTTCGAATCCCTCCTGGCTCACCAATATCAAAGGTTTCAGAGATTTGTAAATTTTAATTTTTTTATTATATCTAAAAAATTTTTTAGATATTTTACTTTAAATTTGATATATTGCTTGTACTACAAACATTTAGAGCTTTCTTTCTTACTATTCTTCTTCTAAAAATTTTTTTGCCTTTTTGTTCATTTTCGTTAGTATCTATTCCATGTATTAAATCATCATATTTTTCCATTACTCTTTGTTTTACTCTTTCATCTGGATGTGCATACCTTCTCGTTGTAGATAAATTTCCATGCCCTAAAAATTCTCCAATTGCTTTTAAATCTACACCATTTGCACTTAATTCTGTTCCTATTGTATGTCTTAAATCGTGAAATCTTATTTCTTTTAGTCCGTTTCTTCTTATAACTTTCAAAAATCTATGTGATATATGATTTGGTTTTATAAGCGAGCCGTCATCTTTTACGCAAACATAATCTATATAATCAGTAATATAATCTTTTTTAAATAATTTAATATTCAGTTGTATTCTTTCTTTTTTCTTCAATAGCGCCTCTTTTATTTCTTTATATAGAGGTAATTTTCTATTACTTTGAAGAGTCTTTGTTCTATCTTTTGCTATTAGCTTATTTTCTATAAGTTTGTTTCCACAACCTGATATTTCTATAATAGTGTGATTAATATATATATAGTTATTATCAAAATCTATTGCACTCCATTTTAGGCCAACAGCTTCACTTCTCCTTAAACCATAGTATGCAGCTAATAAAACTGGTATTTCAATGACATCATTTTTAAATATCTTTAATAATTTATTCAATTCTTGCATACTATATGTCTCTGATTTGTACACTTCCTCTTTAAGTTTTTCTATGCCTCGTGTTGGTTTTGGCATAATATTTCTTTGTTCTAAAATTTCATATGCAACACTTATCTGATTTCTAAAATGCTTAATTGTAGTATTTTTTAAGTTACAGTCTATTGATAAATAAGTAAAAAATTTATCTATTATATCGGAATTAATTTCACTAACTTTGTATATATGTTTTTTGTTTTGCTGTAAACTAGGATCTTTAGAACTTCCAAAATACTCTTTCATACGAATATTTATATTTGCTTTATATCCTGCATAAGTATCATACTCATATTTTCTTTTGACATTAGTTTCTTCTAATCTCATATTCATAAAATCTATAAATTCCATATCTAGTTGTTCTTCAATTCCTGTTCTCTTTGGCTTTAGCCTATTTATTATTTCTTTTTCAAATTGTTCTCTAATATTTTCTGCTTTTTCTTTTGCTATTTTTTTATTTCCTGCTTTAACTTTAATTTTTGTACTTTTCCACTTTGTTTTCCATTTATCATCAATATCTTTATAACTTAAAACTGCTTGATATATTCCTCCTTTCTCTTGTAGACTTACTGTTACACCTATATCCTTTCCTTGTAATCTGTTTTCTATCATTTTTTCTCCTCTCCGATATAAAAAACTAGATTACACACTATTTGCATTAAATATTATTTTAACACATATAGCATCTTATAATCTAGCTTGAAGCAAAAATTATTTTTTCATAATATATGAAATAACACTTATTTTAGGTATCTTATATTTTTTATCTATTCTTTTTGAATATATTTCTCCAGTTTTTAGTAATTTATAAATTTTATTGTTGCCTGTATCTGGTATCATTTGTTTTAATTGTTTTACATTCACTACATCTGGGAAATCTTTAAATATTAAATTATAATATTCTAAAGTGTTCTCTTTAATCTCCATTAATATCACTTCCACCTTTTATTGACTCTGCTTTCTTTTCTGTAAATACTTTACTTTCCGCAATATTTAATACAATATTTCTAGGATACATTTTAAATGCTTGTCTCATTTCCATGCCAAAATTTTGCAAATTGAATTTTCCATTGTATGTTGAATGTAACATAGCCTCTAATGCGACTTGCCCATATGCAATAGCTTCTTTTTTATTCATATCTTATACCTCCAACAAAAGTTTCAAATAGTGTGATAATATTGTTCCATTTTTCTTCAGAATTTTCTGTAATACATATTTCGCATTTTTCTATATACGAATAGTCTTTTTTTCTTCTAATGTTTATTTCTAATTTTTGATATTTATTTGCTTCATAACGAATTTCTGCATATATCTTACTGTTCTTATTGTTTAATTTGTCTGCTAGTTTAAACACTTTTAACAATTTTTCTTCCATAAAATATTACCTCTCTTTTACATATTTAGGTACATCTGCAGCCCTACCAAATTTTTCATTAAACTCATACCTATGTTTTGAAGGATTGTAATTATAGGCACTGCTATTCCATTTTCTAAATGCTTCATTGTTCATATGTCCTCTTTTTGATAATTCTTTTACATCTTGATTGTGTTGTGCTTGTATCATAGAATACTGATCGTCTATTCTTTTTTGTTCTCGTTTATTCTTCATAAAATTATTTTTTGCAATTTTTCTTTTTATTTTTGAGACATCTTTTCTGCTCTGTTTTTCCTTATTATACCTTGAATCCTTTTTTATTATTTTTGTAATATATGCAGAGCTTGTATTAACATTTGCTGCAATTTCATTTATTTTCAAATGTTTCTCAAAAAATTGTTCTAATATTAGGTCTTTTTTATTATTCATTTTATTCACCTTATTTGGTTAATTTTTTGTCAACACTTTTTTCGCATAGCAAATCTATTAGAAATTTTACTTAATTTCTAATTCTTCCATTTTTTTCTTAAAAGCTTGCTCTCTCCTTTTTCTGTTTTTTAATTCTCTGTATTTCTTATATCTGTCTATTAGTTTTGATAGTACATAATCTAAACAGAAAAGTAAAGCGACAAGACATACTATCAATAATGCAAATCTCAAAACCATCTTTTTTACTCCTTTCCTTAATAAATTTGAAAAAGCAGACAAGAGCTTTTTTCTCTCATCTGCTTTACAATATAGTGTGTCCTTAATTTGCCCTTCATTATATTTACTTACGAAAATTTGTCAAAATCCGACCGTAATTTAAAAATTTTTTTATTTTTTTAAAATTTATAATTTTTTATAGCAACTATCAGTCTCTCTATTATGTATTGGTATCTATCTTCGTCTCCAAATGAAAGTCTTTCTATCATTTTCCTTTTTCTGTTAATTATTTTTATTAGAGATATTTCATCTCCAGCTTGTGCTTTTTTTCCTAAATCATATAAACTTTCTTTTTGCATACTATTTTCTTCCTTTCATATAATTTTTTAGCTTTTTTATAGCCCTTCTTTTTATTCTTGTTACTGAATCAGAACAAATTTCTAATATCTTACTTGCTTCATTACTTGTAAACTGTTTTTCAAACAAAAGAAAAACCACTGTCATTTCAATATTAGACAGTGATTTTAAAGCTTTTAATAAATTTATATTTTCAATTTGTTCTATTAGGTCATTTATACCAATAATTTTGTGTCTATCATCCTCTTGTAAAGAAAATTGTTCTATATATTGCTCATATCTTTCATCATCTATAAGTTTTTGTTCTACTTTGTCTTTTGTGTATTCTTCTTTGAAATATTTTTTTGAAGATAGTACTATTGTTTTATTTATAAAGTTTTCAAATTTTTCCTCTCTTTCACTTAATCTAGGCATTTTATTATCTCCTTTTTAGAAAATTAGCCCTTAGACCAAAGTTCTAAAGGAGATAATTATTTATCTATTCCCTTTACTATATAATTGTATTATTTTACATACTTTCACCGCCTCTTTATATCAATTTAAAAAGTGTACTAAAACTTTATCTATTGTATTATAAAAGTCTTTTGTATATCTCCTTTTCTCCTTGATACAAAGAGCCATTGCAATTTTACTATATTCTCTTGTAGTAGTATCAAAGTAAGAAAAAATTGTAATAAATCGTAAAAAATCGTATTTTGTCATTTTTTAGTTTAAATTCTTTCTCTTTGTTGAAATATCAATGTTTTTGTGATAAAATATTACCAATTTATAAAGTTAAAAGTCTATTAAATGGAGGTATAATCTTGGTTAAATTGTTAATAGCAGATGATAATATTCACATATGTGAGTCATTATTCACTGTATTAACAAAGGAAAAAGACTTTAAAATTACAGGAATTGCACATAATTGGAAAGACATTGAAGAACAATATTTTGAAACACTCCCTGACCTAATGCTTTTAGACTTAAAGATGCCAGAAAAAAGCGGTTTGCAAATCATTAGCGAATTGACTGAAAAAGAGTCAAACCCTAAAAAGAACATAATTGTTATGTCTGGTGATATGAAATATCGAGCCAGTTTAACCAATGTAGAAAAAGTAAAATGGGTTTTCCCTAAACCTATTGATTATTCTAAATTAATAGAAGTCATACGCGAATCAGCTAGACAAAATATCATTCCAGAAATGATTAGTTCTATTGTAGATGATTTACTAAGTAAATTAAGAATACCATTTGGCAAAGGTAGAACATTGTTAAAATCAGCAATTATTTTAGCTTATGCTAGGCCTATTTTACTCAAAAAAATGGAGATTCTAATGGAAAATGTTGCTCAGAAAGAAAAATATTCGAATGCTAAATCCGTTCGTTCAAATATTGATAAAATAATTGAAAAAACTTTTTATCAAACTACTGATAGTTCAATTTTTTATATACTGGATGAGTATTATGGAGAAAAAATGACAACTAAGTCTTTTATTAGTAGTTGTACATTGTATATTCGTAAAGCTATGAAAAATAATTAAAATCTATAAATCAGATGATTTATTGTAAATTGTCTGCTTTTGTGTTATCATTTATTCAAATAGTAAGTTATCGCTATGATTAAATTTAAAAAGAAAGGTAAATTGGTGGTATTTATGAAAAGAGGATTAAAGATTATAGGTTGTGTACTAGGAATTGTAATTATT
>CALXPP010000039.1 GCA_944390345.1 uncultured Clostridia bacterium | reverse complement strand
AACTTAAAAACAACATCTTTAAAAAAAGCACTAATTAAATTAGTGCTTCGTGTGAACGAAGTTCACATTTGTTCTTTATAAATAATATTAGTAGTATATTGGCTAACATAATTTGTATTTAAAGTATAATAGAAAGCTATAAATTATTGTATTTTTATCTAAAATGTGTTATAAGTAATATGTTATAAAAAGGAGGAGATATGTTTAAATTAGTATCAGAATATAAACCAACAGGAGACCAACCACAAGCAATTGAATATTTATCAAATGGAATTAAAAAAGGCGAAAAATTTCAAACTTTGCTTGGTGTTACAGGTTCTCGGAAAAACTTTTACAATGGCAAATATAATTGAAAAAGTTCAAAAACCAACACTTGTTTTAGCACATAATAAGACACTCGCTGGACAGTTGTATTCAGAGTTTAAAGAGTTTTTTCCAGAAAACAATGTTGAGTATTTTGTCTCATATTACGATTATTATCAACCAGAAGCATATATAGCCTCTTCTGATACATATATAGAAAAAGATGCTTCTATTAATGATGAAATAGACAAGCTTCGCCATTCTGCCACAGCTTCTTTATTTGAAACAAGAGATACAATTGTTGTAGCTTCTGTTTCTTGTATATATGGTTTGGGAGATCCAATAGACTATGAACATATGATTGTTTCTTTAAGACCAGGCATGCAAAAAGAAAGAAATGAAATAATGAAAAAACTTATAACAATGCAATATACTAGAAATGAAATGGATTTTAAAAGAGGAACTTTTAGAGCAAAAGGTGATATATTAGAAATATATCCTTCAAACAGAGAAGAAAGCGCAATAAGGGTAGAATTTTGGGGAGATGAAGTAGAAAAAATTTCTGAAATAAATCCATTAACAGGAAAAGTTATAGGAATTAGAAATCATGTAATGATTTATCCAAATTCGCACTATGTAACAACTCAAGATAAGAGAGAACACGCAATTGTAACCATAGAAGAAGAATTAGAGGAAAGAGTTAAGTATTTTAAAGAACATAATAAATTAATTGAAGCACAAAGAATAGAAGAGAGAACCAATTTTGATATAGAGATGCTAAAAGAAACTGGATTTTGCCAAGGTATAGAAAATTACTCTAGACATATAAGTGGAAGACCTGCAGGAAGTGCGCCATATACATTATTTGACTATTTTCCAGATGATTTTTTACTTTTAATAGATGAATCTCATGCAACTATACCTCAAGTAAGAGCTATGTATAATGGAGATAGAGCTAGAAAGGAATCTTTAGTAAATTATGGTTTTAGATTACCTTCAGCTTTTGATAATAGACCACTTAAATTTGAAGAATTTGAACAAAGAATAAATCAAGTAATATTTGTAAGTGCAACTCCAGCAGATTATGAAAAAGAACATTCAAAAGATCGAGTGATAGAGCAAATTATAAGACCTACTGGTTTGTTAGATCCAAAAATAGATGTAAAACCAACAGAGAACCAAATTGATGATTTAATGGAGCAAATACATCTTCAAGTAGAAAAAGGAGATAGAGTTTTAGTAACTACTCTAACTAAAAAAATGGCAGAGGATTTAACTGCATATTTAAGAAATGCAGGGATTAGAGTTAGATATATGCATTCTGATATTAAGGCATTAGAGAGAATGGAAATAATTAGAGATTTAAGAATAGGAGAATTTGATGTATTAGTGGGTATAAACCTTTTAAGAGAAGGTTTAGATATACCAGAAGTTTCTTTAGTTGCAATTTTAGATGCAGATAAGGAAGGCTTTCTTCGTTCAGAGCGTTCTTTAATACAAACAATAGGTCGTGCAGCTAGAAATACAGATGGAAGAGTTATTATGTATGCGGATGAGCTTACAGATTCAATGGAAAAAGCTATTTCTGAAACTAATAGAAGAAGGAAAATCCAAGAAGAATACAATAAAGAACACGGAATAACTCCACAAACAATTAGAAAATCTGTAAGAGATACAATTAAAGCAACAATAGTAGAAGATATTCAAAGTAAATATGATATTAAAGAGGATGAGAGTATAGAAGATATAATAAGAAAATTAACAGATGAAATGCTTAAATATGCTTCTGCTATGGAATTTGAAAAAGCAGCAGAATTAAGAGATAAAATAAAGGAGTTAGAAAAATATACACAAAATTAAATAGTTTAAAATAAAAGTAATAAATAGTTAATATTTATTACTTTTTGTTTTCAAATATGTAACAATTATTTTTTGAAAAGTATGTTATGATATAATACTTATATATTTATTATTATGTTAATTGAGGAAAAAATATGTTTTTTTTATCAGATACTTTAAATAGAATAAGAGGCCTTCTTAGTAGGAATAAACAATTAAATTCAGCACAAAGAGACTTGATTTTAGAAAGTAATTTAGAAAAAAACGCAATGGATTTTTTTAATGTACCACAAAACTATAATGCTTATTGCCAAAGATTTTTTTCACAAGAGAAAAATTTTTTAGCACAATATGATTATGTAGATTTAATAAGTCAAATGCAAAAAAATGGTGCAATGGAGGAATATACAAATTATTTAAACTATGTGGAAAGTAACGAAAACTTATATTATCCTTCACAGGTCCATGGAGTAGACCATACCAAAAGAGTGCTATTTTTTGCAGAAATGCTTAGTATGCTAGACAATTTATCTAATCATGATAGAAACCTAGTAATGGTAGCAGCTCAGTTACATGATATAGGAAGAGAAAATGATGCAAGAGCAATTGACCACGGTAAAGCAAGTAAAGAAAAAATAGAATACTATGGACTTTTAAGAAATTTTTCAGAAAGAGACCAAAAAATAATTAAGTTTGTTGTTGAAAGCCATTCTTTAGAGCCTGAGCAAGTTGAGATGGCTTTAAAAAACATACCAAGAAGAGATAGAAAAGATTTTAAAAGAATATTAGACTATTTGCAAGATGCAGATAAGTTAGATAGAACTCGTATTGCCCAACCAGATAGACAATTAGACCCAGAAAGGTTAGCAACTCCAACAGCAAAAAGATTAGTAAAAGTTGCACATCAGAATTTTTGGGAATTCGATGAGGTATTAAATTACGAGAAACAGAGAATGACTAAGGATGCCTTTGGAATAAACTTAGAAGACACATTTAAAGAGATAAGAAAAAGAGTTAATATAAGTTTTAAAGACTTTCAAAATATATTATCAGAATATCAAACAAATACTTTAGAAAAATTAAAAGCAGAAGGTAGACTATTTGATCTATTTAACCTAGATACTTTTTTAAAATATAGAAAGCCAGAAAGCTTTGAAGAGTATTTAAAACCTAATAGAGTAGATAAAGAAAATTTGTTTTTAAGATTAAACAAAGATAAAGAGACTTTACTTAGTAGAGAAACTTTTAATAGAAACTTTATGCTATATTATAATTTGCAAAAAAACAATCCAGAAGCATTTGAATTTTTATGCTATGTAGATTTAGATATAAATCATGAGTCAATAGTTGGAATAGCAAATGAAGTAAGATATACAGATTTAGAGAGATTTTATGCAAGAGCAAATTATTTTACAATGAATGATTTGTTTTTATTAGGCTCAAATTTAACCCCAGAAGAATATCGTAGCATTATGGATAGCAATGATATTCAAGATTTATACAGTACTAAATTTGAAAAAAATTCAGAAAATATAAGAGGCTTAAAAGCAAGTTTATCAAATAAAGGCATAGTTTTTGATGAAAACACTTTTAATCAAAATTATAGATTAATAGAAACAATAGATAGAATTTTACCAGATATTTTTACACCAGAAGTTTTAAATAAATATTCTATACCAGAAATTTTTTCTGTAGTTACCAAACTAGACTATGCAAATCACAGAGTAACAGATGGAAAAACTCATTCATTTAGATTTGATACTAAAACAGCTATTGATTTATTAGAAGATACAAGGGGCTATATTTCTGGAAATTCAGAAAAAGATCAGCTAAACTATGTAGAAAATTTTGCTAAAGAAAATTTTTTAAAAAGAGATGCAAGATATACTCAATATGTAAATAAGAGAAATAAGCCATATATAGTAGAAAAGCCAGAAGACATTTTAAATTACAAAGAATATTGTGCAGATAAAATTTTAGAGGATATGAACATCAGCCTAGAAGATGCTAAGTCTAAGCTAGTAAATGCACTTTTTAGATTAGATATTCCACCTGAATATAGACTGCAACTAGAAAAAGAAACAATGGATAGAATGTATTATTTTAAAAAATATCTACCATATTCTAGTTTGAATCAAAATTGTGCAAAGCTTATAGATACTTTAGACAATTTGTTTGAAGCTACAAACATAAAAGATTTTAAAAATATGTTGTACGAAAATAAAAGCTATATAAATATCTTTAATACAGAAGAAATAGAATTAGCAATGGAAAAAGAAATTGGAGAATTTGCAAAAGACAATATGACTTACGAACTTCAAAATACAGCAAGAGCAATTAATGAAAAAGATTATGAAACTGTATATAGTTCGAGTGGAAGGCCAATTTCAGCAAAAGTTTTAAATGGAGAAAATTTTTATATTGCAACCTCGACTTCAATGCCAAGATGTAGCAGTGTTTCTACCAAGATAATAAATGAACATTTAGAAGAAGCTAAATCTATTATTTACAACAAAATGCTTTCTCAACCTGCATATCCAAATAATGTTTGTACTTCGATACAGTCAAACGAGATGCTAGCACACGCAGGATCTGCTCTTCAGGACCAGGAATTGATATTTGGATATGTACCAAATTATGATGATTCTATAAGTCTATCTGCAAAATACGACTTATCTACTGTAAATAGAAATGGAGTAAGAACTACTAATAAAGTAACTACTTATAGAAATATCTATGATTTAACTAGTGAAACTACTGAAGAACATAATGAAACTGTAATGAATGGAGTTTATCCAAGCTATATTATTTGCTATGATGCTGTTTCAGATATCGCTATAGATAAAAAACAAGCCTTAGAAGAGCAGTATAGAAGAGAAGGAATCAATCAAAAAGTAGATATAGTACTAATAAAAGCAAAAGAAAGTTATCTGCCAAGTATAAAAGATAAAGTACTGCAAGAGCATAATGCAATTCATCAAAAACTAGCAGATGGAAGTTTAACTTATAAAGATTTTGCATTAATGTTTGAAAGAAAAGAAAGTAATTTTGTTTTAAGGAGTTTGCAAGCTATACATTCTGGTTCATATAGGGATGATGTTTGGGATGAAAATTTTAATAGAGCAATTTTGGAATCAACTTCTGATATATTAGAAAAAGTCTCAAGTATTGTACCACCTGAAAAGTCTAGAGCAGTGCTAGACCAAGTAGATACACTACTAAGTAGAGCAGACAATACAAAAGATGGTTATGGTAGAAACTTTTATGATCATACTTATGCAAGTAATATAGATACAATAAAATTAAATGAAATTAGAAGAAACTTATATCCAAAAGTAGTAGCTTATGAAAAATGGAATCAAGATGTTGGAGAAAATCCGAAGATAAACTCAAAAGTTGATAGTGATATAAGTAGATAGTACATGTGGCTTCAAATAAATTACTACTTGATTTAATTTACATAATGTGGTAAAATGGAAATAGTTTTAAACATAGAGAAGTAAAGGAGAAAAATATGGAGAAGCAAAAAACAATACTTTTATTTTCTGATTTAGAAGGGACTATACTAAGAGAAGAAGATAGTAAAATTGATCCAGAAGCTATGTACAATTTTTTGTCACAAATTGATAAAATGCAGAAGCTTACAGGGGCAAGTGTAAATATTCATTTGGTATCTCCTGTTTATAGAGAACAGATGGAAGATGTTATGGACAAAATTGATAAAAGCATAGCCAATTACAATATTGAACACAGAAAAAGTAATATTTTAAGAGTACAAGCAGGTGCTGCATATCCAGATTCAATGATAGGAGATGAATTTTTAGGAGACAGAATAGTACCATTAAAAAGACCTATAAATTCAAGAGACTTTGATACAGCTAGATATGGTAAATCATATTATGTAAGAACTTGGTGTGATATGTATAAAGATAATGAGTATAAAAATCTTATTATGGCTATATATTGTGGAAATGGAAGAAATGATTTAGATGCAATGAAATACATAAGAAATAGAAAAGATGGTTTTGTAGTATGTCCTCAAAATAGTAGACAACAAGCAAAAGCAATAGCAAATTTTGTAAGCAAAAAAACAGATTTATTTGGTATTTCTGAAGGTATTGGAAATATAAATAAAGAAATTGAAAAAAGAGTATATCCAGAAAGAAATAAAGAGGAGAAGAAAAATACTCTTCCAGAAGGCCCTGAAGAATAGCTTATAGAAATTAATTTAAAATCAATAGTTAAAAATTGTAGATGAAGTAGCAAATTACCTTGCTACTTCATTTTTGTTGTGTTATAATATTGTCGTCTAAAAATTAAAGAGCTAAAAAAGTTTTATATAATAACAGTTAATAACAAATAGGGGGCTATTAAAATGAACGACAAAATTATTATTAAAGGTGCAAAAGAACATAATTTAAAAAACATAAATCTAGAAATTCCAAAAAATAAATTAGTAGTAGTAACAGGTCTTTCTGGTTCAGGAAAATCTTCTTTAGCTTTTGATACTTTATATGCAGAAGGTCAAAGAAGATATGTAGAAAGTTTGTCTTCTTATGCTAGACAATTTTTAGGAATAATGGAAAAGCCAGATGTAGAAAGTATAGATGGTTTATCTCCAGCAATTTCCATAGACCAAAAAACTACTTCAAAAAATCCTCGTTCAACTGTTGGTACAGTTACAGAAATATATGATTATATTCGTCTATTATATGCAAGAATAGGCGTACCCTATTGTCCAAATTGTGGTATAAAAATAGAAAAACAAACTATTGATCAAATAGTAGATACAATTTTAAATTATGAGGAAGGAACTAGAATTCAAGTATTATCTCCTGTTATTCGTTCTAAAAAAGGAGAGTATACAAAACTATTTTCTGATATGCAAAAAAATGGTTTTGTAAGAGCAAAGATAGATGGTGAGGTTTATGAACTTTCTGATAATATAGAATTAGATAGGAACAAAAAACATAATATAGATATCATAGTAGATCGTTTAGTAATAAAAAAAGAAGCTAGAAATCGTTTAGCAGAAAGCGTAGAAGTTGCTATGCAGTATGCTGGTAGCCTAGTAAAAATAGATGTTGTAGGAGAAGGAGAGAGAATTTTTAGTAGTAATTATGCTTGTACAAATTGTGGCTTTAGCTTTGAAGAATTATCTCCTCGTATGTTTTCTTTTAATAATCCTCAAGGCGCTTGCCCAGAATGTACAGGTATTGGTTACTTAATGAAGATGGATGAAGATTTAATTATTCCAGATAAAAGCAAAACTCTATATGATGGGGTAAAAGCTTTTGGCTCTAGTACTATGAAAAAGGGCGAAACTATGGCAAAGATGTATTTTGAAAGCATTGGAAAACATTATGGTATAGATATTAAAAAGCCAATTAAAAAGCTTCCTAGAGAGTTTTTAGAGAAAATTTTATATGGTACTGGAAATGAGGAAATCGATTTTGAATATACCTCTTCTGCTGGTACTAGAAAATTTACATCACCTTTTGAAGGAGTAATACCAACTTTAGAGAGAAGATACAGAGAAACAAAATCTGCTGGCATGAGAGATTTTTATGAAATGTATATGAGTGAAAGTGCTTGTCCTACCTGTAATGGAGCTAGACTAAAAAAAGAAATTTTATCTGTAAAAGTAGGAGATAAAAATATAAATGAACTTACAGAACTATCTATAGTAAAGATAAAAGCATTTTTAGAAAGCTTAGAACTAAACAAGAAAGATAGAATAATTGCAGATATGATTTTTAGAGAATTAAATAAGAGATTACAATTTTTAATAGATGTAGGTTTAGATTATTTAACATTATCTAGACCAGCAGGAACTTTATCTGGAGGAGAGGCACAAAGAATTAGACTAGCAACTCAGATTGGTTCTGGTCTTTCTGGTGTAATGTATATTTTAGATGAGCCAAGTATTGGACTTCACCAAAGAGATAACGAAAAACTAATACAAACAATGAAAAAGATGCGTGATTTAGGAAATACTCTAATAGTAGTAGAGCATGATGAAGACACTATGTATGCTGCAGATGAAGTTATAGATATAGGACCAGGGGCAGGAGTACACGGTGGAAATGTAGTGGCTCAAGGAACTGCTGAAGAGATAAAATTAGTAGAAAACTCTATAACTGGTCAATACTTAAGTGGTAGAAAGAAAATACCAGTTCCAAAAAAGAGAAGAAAATCTAATGGAAAAGCTATAGAAATAATAGGTGCAACTGAGCATAATTTAAAGAATGTAAATGTTAAAATTCCTTTAGGTGTGTTTAACTGCGTAACAGGAGTTTCTGGCTCTGGAAAATCTACTTTAGTAAATGAAGTATTATATCAGTACTTAGCTAAAGAACTTAATGGCTCAAATGTTAAACCTGGTAAATGTACAAAAATAAAAGGAATAGAATTTATAGATAAGATTATAAATATAGATCAATCACCAATAGGTAGAACACCTCGTTCAAATCCGGCTACTTATACAGGTGTATTTGATAGCATTCGTGATATTTTTGCAGGTACTAATGAAGCAAAAATGCGAGGTTACCAGAAAGGTAGATTTAGCTTTAATGTGGAAGGTGGAAGATGTGAAGCTTGCCAAGGTGATGGTGTAGTTCGCATAGAAATGAACTTTTTACCAGATATATATGTACCTTGTGAAGTATGTTCTGGAAAACGCTACAACAGAGAGACTTTGGAGGTAAAATATAAAGGAAAAAATATTGCAGATGTATTAGATATGACAGTAGAAGAAGCAGTGGATTTCTTTAGTAATGTACCAAAAATTAAGCAAAAAATACAAACTTTATTAGATGTAGGTTTAGGCTATATTAAACTTGGGCAACCTTCTACTACTTTATCTGGCGGAGAAGCTCAAAGAGTAAAACTTGCAACAGAACTTTCTAAAAGAGCTACAGGGAAAACACTATATATCTTAGATGAGCCAACTACTGGTTTACATATTGCTGATGTTCATAGATTAATAGAAATCTTACAAAGATTGGTAGATACAGGAAATACAATACTTGTAATAGAACACAATTTGGATTTAATAAAAACAGCAGACCATATTATAGATTTAGGTCCAGAAGGTGGAGAAAAAGGAGGACAGGTTATAGCAGTAGGAACTCCAGAGCAAATTTGTAAAAATGAGCAATCTTATACTGGAAAATTTTTGAAAAAATATCTAGAAAATTAATATATTTAATATATAATAGTAATATACAATTTAGATAATGCAAAAATCATTATACTAAAAAGGAGAAAACTTATGAAAAGTATAGTAAAGTTTGACAAAGAAAAAGACAAATTAAACAAATTAGATCTAATTATTTTATTTACTTTTTTTGTACTAGCTTTAATGTGGTCTATATTTGTACCAACAGAGTATGCACCAGATGAAAGTATGAGATATGTACTTCCAAAGTATATTTTTGAACATGGTGAGCTACCACTTCCAGATTCAGAAGAGGTAATACATCCTTTCTACAATGCTTCTTATGCTTACTATCCTCTTCTTTTAGGCTCAATTATAAGTAGTGCTTTTATGAAAATAGCGGCTTTTTTAGGAGCAGGAGAAACAGGACTTTTAATTGCTGCAAGACTTACAAGTGTAATTTCTGGTACTGTATTTGTATATTTTTTAATTAGAATTTCAAAAAGACTATTTTCTAGTAAAGCAGTAAGATATTTTGCTATAATTTTAGGTGCTTTTATGCCGCAATTTGTGTTTTTGTCTAGCTATGTAAACAATGATGCTTTAGCCTTAGCTGCTTCAAGTATGATTGTTTTTGCTTGGGTACATTCACTATCAAGTGGCTGGAATTTTAAAAATTCATTATTATTAGCCTTGCGGAATTATAATATGCACTTTATCTTATTATAATGCTTATGCTTGGATTTTGATGAGTATAATTTTATTTGTGTGTAGCTTTATTTCAAAAAGAAATGCTAATACAGAAGAAATAAAAATAAATGAAAAAGATGCAGCTAAGAAAAAATATAAAGCTGAAAAAGAATATGAAATTCCAAATAAAAAAGATAAGAAAAAGCAAGAATTTAAAATAGTTTTTGATTATAAAAATATGCTTAAATATGGAATCTTTATAGGCATAATAGTATTAATAGGAATATCATTTTTCTTTATAAGAAGTTTTATATTAAACAATGGGGATTTTTTAGGTATGAAGTCTTTTATGCAAGCTTGCGAAGAAGGAGCTATTGATTTCCTAAAACCAAGTCTAAGAGATACACCTAAAAACAATAATATGAGCTATATAGAAATGCTTAAATCAACCAAATGGTTAGAAACTACTTGGTTTGATGCAACATATAGAAGCTTTATTTGCGTATTAGGTTTAATGCAATATCCAATAGCTACACAAGTATATACTTTTTATGGATATTTATTTGTAATAGGAATGCTAGGTATGTTATTTGCATTTTTCTTTAAGAATAAGAAAAATACCAGATTAAAGATTTTCTATATTTGTTTATTAATATCTGCAATAATAACTCTAATGTTAAGTATACAATATAGCTATGCTACTGATTATCAAGCACAAGGTAGATATATTTATCCAATGTGGATATCTATTATCATATTTGTTTCTACAGGGCTAAATACAATAATAGAATTTATTAATAAATTTATAAAAAATGAAAAAATGCAAAAAATAATTGAAATATTAATATGTACAATACTTATATTAGTAATTTTATATATAATGCTTGTAATTGCAAATAAACTAATGATTACAACTATTAAACTGTAAAATTTAAAGAACAAAAATAAAAATATGAACAATAAAACAGAAAACTAAAAATATATTAATTTATATATTTAAAATTGTTTAAAGCAAAGGAAGAAAAAGATGGGGTTAATAGAAAGTATATCTAACAAAGGAAATGTTAGAGGGATAACTTTAAATAATCAACTTATAGATTTATTTGATTTTATAGATACAGCGAAAAGTAGAGAAGAAGCTTCTAATAGTATAAATAAATATTTGCATGATATATTACAAGCAAATAAATTATCCAAAGAAATGGATAGACAACGATTAAATAGACAACAAAGAATAAAAAAAGTTGTACAAGAAAAAGTAGAAAATATAGAGAATAAAGAAGAGTTTCTTAAATTTCTATTAGAAAATGCAATGGAGATAAATGCAAATTGGGAATCAAGAGAAAATTTAGAAAGTTTTCTTGAAGGCAAGGAAATAGATAGCTCGTACATAGATGCAATTTTGAGTATGAAGAAGTATTTTACTTATCAAAATCATGGAATATTAACCTGTTTAGTAGATGAAAATGGCAAAACAATTAACCCCGATGAAAAAAATATAAATGTAGATAGAGAAAAGACTTATCAAAAAGTAGAAGCTCTTTATGAATATATTACAGGGAAACTAGAAAATGGTGAAAATAGATTTAATAGAATAACACTTGACGGGCAAGGAAAATTTGGTACAGTAGCAGGTGGATTAGATAACAAAGATGAAGCAGAAGCAGAGCCAAAAGATTATAATTTATATAAATTAAGAAAAGGTTATGAATTTGCTAAAAAACATGGAATGGATGTACGAATAAATACACTTGTATTTTTTAAAGATTTTCCAGATAGACTAGTAGGAGAAAGTGCAGATGCTTTTAAAACAGCCTTATTAAATTATGGTAAAGCAGTAGCAACAATTGTAAATGAGTATAATCAAAAAGGCGTTCCATCAACTATAGATATATTCAACGAATTTGTAGATTATAATGAACCATTTTTAGAGAGAACAAATAATTGGATGTCAAAATTAAGTATTGAAGATTTATGCGAAATTGCATTAGAAATAGAGAAAGAAATGCCAGAGGCCGATTTTGGATACAATGATTGGAATTTTGAAAATCCAGAAAAAAGAAAAAGCATATTCGAAGTTCTAGGGAAGATAAAAAAATTCGAAAAGAGAAATAATTGTAAAATTATAGATCATATAGGAACTCAATGCCATACTAGTATAAATGATATTGATGGATTAATAGAATCAATAGCTGAGTTAGAGCAATTTGGTATTCCAGTAGATGTAACAGAGTTAGATATATCAAAAGGTTTAGATGGAGTAGATTTAAGTTTAGCAACAGAAGAAGAAAAGAATGCTATATTAAAATACGAGCAAAAATTGCAGAATGAAGTAATGAAAATATTGAAAATTGCTGTAGAAACAGGAAAATTAAGAGGAATCACAGTTTGGAGTGTAACAGATGAGCTTTGCACAGATTTTTGTGAAGGAAAAGAAGCATCTATTACAAAAATGAGCTATGACCTGCAAAAAGGATTTACTTTTTCTGATAAAGATATGAATGAGCAGATAGAAATTTCAGAAGAGGAAATACAATTAATAGAAAATCATAAAATGAATGTAAAGAGAAATCAAGAAAAACAAATTAAAATTTCTCCAATACAAGATTTTTGTTTCCATACGCATACTCAGAGATGTGGACATGCTGCAAAAGACACAGGAGATGAAGAATGGATTAGAGAAGCTATAAAAGGAGGAATAAAAAAACTAGGCTTTACAGATCATATGCCACTTCCAGATGGAGAAAATCACACAGCAGGTTCTAGAATGGATATTGCAGAGCTAGAATCATATTTAACCGAAATATATTATATTAAAGAAAA
>CALXPP010000038.1 GCA_944390345.1 uncultured Clostridia bacterium | reverse complement strand
AACTTAAAAACAACATCTTTAAAAAAAGCACTAATTAAATTAGTGCTTCGTGTGAACGAAGTTCACATTTGTTCTTGATAAAAACTATTAAACATAGTATAATTGTATTGAAATATAAAGAAGGAGCAAAAAAATGCAAATTAAAAATCCAAAATTTGAGGTTTCAGCAGTTGGACCAAAACAATATCCAAAAGGAAATTTACCAGAAATAGTATTAGTAGGAAAATCAAATGTCGGTAAATCTTCTTTTATAAATACAATGTTAAATAGAAAAAACTTGGCGAGAACTAGTAATACTCCGGGAAAAACCAGACAAATAAATTTTTACAATATTGATGATAATTTTTATTTTGTAGATTTACCAGGATATGGTTATAGCAAGATGTCTAAAGAAGAAAAGGTAATTTCTGGAAGATATATTGAAGAATATTTAGAAAAAAGAAATAATATTCATTTAATTATTTTAGTATTAGATATTAGACATAAACCAACAGCTGATGATATTTTAATGCATAAATATATTTTAAAAACTAATCTACCATATATTGTTGTAACTAACAAGGCAGATAAAATTGCAGTTACAAAAGTTGACACAGCAGTAGAGGAAATAAAAAAATACTTAGGGTTATCATACACAACAATATTACCTTTTTCTGCTGAAAGAAAGATATACACAGATAAAGTATGGGAAGAATTGGAAAAATACTTAGATAATTAAATTATATCTTTTACGAATTTTTGTATATTAATTTAATATATACATATAATAGCTTTAGGTGATTGAGAATGCAGGAAAAATTTGTAAGAGAAACTAAAATATTAGAATTACAAGAAGAGGAAAAGAAGAAAGAGCTATTAAGGGGCGTGAATGAGACTAAGAACAGTTTAAGAAATATGTATCATAATATGCAGTTTGCGGAAAGTGATTTAATAGATTATTATACTTACCAAATAAAGGCAGAAGAGGCAAAATACAATTACTTGCTAAAACAAATAAAAAAGTTTGAATATAAAAGAAAATAAAAAACAAAAACGGCTTGCAAGCTTTTGGCTCGCAAGTCGTTTTGCGTCCCCAAGTAGGAACAGTATTGATGTGAATTAGTTTGGATTAGTGTTTCTGTTGTAGGTTGACTTTTCGTAGCTCTGACGATTGATTCGTCTAGAGTAGAACTGCTTTGGGTTGTGAAGCCCATCTAGGTCATTGTACACGGAATATCCGAAGAATGCCCGTATACGGTTCAGTACGACTTCTGCTTTAGAAAGGCGGAAGAATTTTTTGTACAGCTCTACCTTGTCCTTGTGAGATTTGCCAATTACATTGTTGGCATAGTAGTCCATCTTTTCTGTCCGGAACTGAATCTCTATTTTAGCACCAGGCATATCCTTAGATGCCGAAGGAATCTCCAGCACAAAGTGAATGCTCTGATACCCGTTTTTCTTCGGATCAAAGTAGAACTTCATGTAGTTACTGAAGTTTTTGAGGATTTTTCTATCTGTATCAGTTGGCAGTTCGAAATGATATTCCTCAAATTTTTCAGGTCGAAAATCCTCCGGTGAGTCTGAACGACGAATTTCTTTGAGCTGGAAAGGAATTTCCAAAACTCTCAAAATCCTTGCCTGAGTCGCAATATTGAACTCATTTTTGATAAATTCAACAAAGCTTTCTCTATCCTTTCTGCTGAAATTACACAAGATGTTGAAAATCTTTTGAGCCAGCACACAGGAAAGAAAGATGGAGTTTTGCGGATTAGATATTACATATCTAATTCCAAACATATCATCTATGTTTGGAGGTACGAGCTTATCAGCCTTTTCAAGCCGTTTTGGAAGCTCACTATCCAGTGCCTTACGGCGAGAAGAGAGGTGAACATCCAAGCCTTCATTCATATCCTTTCCGTCCAAAAATTCTGGATGAAACTCGTTTATCCAGATGATGATGTACACAGTAGCGTGCATAATATCAGCACAAAGCTCTGTGTAGTCCATTGTTTGCGCCCTTGTACTTATACTGTCACGAAGACCTGCCAAGAAGAAATCCATTTTCGGAATGTCTTCGTCTGGAATTTCAGCGATTTCCAATAGTTCAACGAGCTGCTTCTCAATATCCGGGATGTCCTTGCAAGGCATTTGCATAGCCGTTACAAAAGAGTTCCGAATAAATTCCAAAGTTTCTTTTTTCATATGAAAAAACCTCCTCATAAAGTCAAAATCCAAATTCACATCTCAAATAAAAGAAACCTACACTTATATTATAGCATAAATTAGGCAAAAAGTAAAACTTTATGTAAATAGAAAATAGCTCAAAGAAAATAAATCTTTGAGCTAGATGTATTTATTCAACTGTTACAGACTTTGCTAAGTTTCTAGGCTTATCAACATCTAATCCTTTTTCTTTAGAAATATAATATGCAAAAAGCTGAAGTGGTATAATTGAAAGAATAGGAGAGACATATGAAGAAGTTTTTGGAATGCTAATTACTTCATCAAAAGTATGCCCTTCTAAATCTTGGTTTGTAATAATAAAGGTTTTAGCTCCTCTAGTAATAACCTCTTGTATATTACTAATAGATTTTCCAACTAAGCTAGGAGTAGTAATAACAGATACAACTGTAACACCATCTTCTATAAGTGCAATAGGACCATGCTTTAATTCTCCGGAAGCGTAGGCTTCTGAGTGTATATAAGAGATTTCTTTTAGTTTTAAAGAACCTTCTAGTGATGCAGCATAATCTACACCTCTGCCTAAGAAAAATATATCTTTTTCCTTATATACTTTTTGAGCAAAAGATTTTACCCTGTTTGAGCATTTTAAAGTATCGGTTATTTTTTCTGGTAAACAATAAAGTTCTTCTTTTAGATTACTTACTTGAACAGGATTTCTTTCTAAAATTTCTGCAAAGTAAATAGTAAGAACAGCAAGTAAAGCAATTTGAGAAGTGTAAGCTTTAGTAGAAGCAACGGCTATTTCTGGTCCTGCATGTGTATATATAGTGTAATCAGCTTCTCTAGTTATAGAGCTACCACTAACATTTGAAATTGCCACTGTTTTAGCTCCTTTACTTTTAGATAGTTTTAAAGCTGCGATAGTATCAGCTGTTTCACCAGATTGACTTACAAAAATACAAAGTGTTTTTGAATTTATTAATGGATTTCTATATCTAAATTCAGAAGCAACATCAACTTCTGCTGGAATTTCACATATGTTTTCTAGCATATTTTTTGCAACTAGACAAGCATGCATAGCAGTTCCGCAAGCTACAAGATATATTTTTTCTAAGCCCTCTAGGTATTCTTTAGAAAAATTTAATTCATCCATTTGACATTTTGAAATTTCTGGCAAATGTGCCCATATAGTTTCTCTAATGGCTCTAGGCTGTTCATAAATTTCCTTTAGCATAAAATCTTCATAGCCATCTTTTTCAGCAGCTAAAGGATTCCAACTAATATTTATTGGTGCTTTTTCTAATTTTACTAAATTTTCATCAAAAAATTCTATATTTTCTCTAGTAAGCTTAGCAAATTCATTATCATTTAACAAATAAAAATCTTTTGTATAAGATAAAATAGCTGGAATATCTGAGCTAATATAATTTTCATTAATTCCTTTTCCAATAACTAAAGGACTATCTTTTCTAACTACAATCATCTCATCTTTAAAATAATCAGAAATGACTTCAATAGCATAACTACCTTTAAGCATATAGCAAGCATTTTTTACTGCTCTTAAAAATTTAAAATTATCATCTTTTTTATCTTGAACAAAATTATAATGAATTAGATTTGGAATAATTTCTGTATCTGTATCTGATAAAAAAGTGTAATTTTGCTTCTCTAAAAAAGCTTTTAAATCAGCATAATTTTCAATAATTCCATTGTGAACAACTGCAAAATGTTTGCTATTATCTAAATGAGGATGAGAGTTAATACTTGAAGGCTTTCCGTGAGTAGCCCATCTAGTATGAGCTATACCAATAGTACCTTCTAAATTTTCAATTCCATCTGTTTTTTCAAGATCTGAAACACGACCTTTATTTTTAATATTTTTAATAGCATCTTTTTCAATAGTAGCTATTCCAGCAGAGTCGTAGCCTCTGTATTCTAACTTATAAAGACCATTAATTAAAATAGGCTCTGCTTTTTTGTTACCTATGTAACCAACAATTCCGCACATAATATAAAATCTCCTTTTTAATTTATTATGTGTAAGAATTACTTGTATATACTCTGTTACAGCTTCTCAGCTGCTTTTTAAATATACATTTGGTAGTAATATACCACTAGAGCATCCGCCGAATCTTTCGATAACTCTAGACCTCGTCAACATATAAAAATATGTCCTGGCGCTTAAAAAATATATATCTTACACATTTACTATATAATATGTGTAAAACCTAAAAGTGTCAAATGAATTTTTTGTGAATTTTGTTTTGCTACAAACCAACCCTTTTTCATTGACACATAAATTTTAAATGTATTATAATAAACTTAAATTTTAAAGTATGAAAGGAAATCTATATGGAAGATTTAGAAAAGAAATTAAAAATAATGTATACAGAGGAACAAATTCAAAATAGAATAAAAGAAGTTGCAAAAAAAATTGATGAAGATTATAAAGGTAAAACAGTAATTATAATATCTGTTTTAAAAGGAGCAATCTTTTTTACTGTTGATTTAGTAAAAAAGATGAAGACACCAATTATATTAGAAGTAATGCAAGTTTCAAGTTATCAAGGAACACAAAGTACAGGAAATATTATTGTAAAAAAAGGCTTAGACACAAATATAGAGGGAAAAGATGTTTTAATTGTTGAAGACATAATAGATACAGGTTATACTTTAAAATATTTAAAAGAATATTTGCAAAGCCAAAATCCTAAAAGTTTAAAAATAGCTGTATTAGCAGACAAAAAAGAAAGAAGAAAAGCAGATGTTAAGGTAGATTATACTTGCTTTGAGATAGAAAATAAATATGTTGTAGGTTATGGTTTTGATGTAGATGAAATAGGAAGAAACATACCATATATTGGATATTTAGAAGAGGAATAGAAAATGTTTAATATAGAAGAGGAACTAAAAAAACTACCTGTAAAACCAGGTGTTTATATAATGAAAGATAAAACAGATACTGTAATATATGTAGGAAAAGCGGTAGTACTAAGAAATAGAGTTCGTCAATATTTTAGAAAAAACAATAAAACTGCTAGAATAGAAAAAATGGTTTCTTTAATAGATCATTTTGAATATATAGTAGTTGGAAGTGAGGATGAAGCTCTTATTTTAGAATGTAATTTAATAAAAAAATATAGACCAAGATTTAATGTACTATTAAAAGATGATAAAACTTATCCATATATAAAAATAGATGTAAAATCTGATTATCCAACAGTAACTATGACAAGAAGAATAGTAAATGATGGTGCAAAATATTTTGGACCATATCCAAGTGTTGGAAGTGCAAAGGAGACTATAAATTTTATAAAAGAAAAATTTCAAATAAGACAATGCAAGAATTATAAAAATAAAGATAGAGCTTGCTTAAATTATCATATAAAAAAGTGCTTAGCTCCATGTATGGGATATGTAACAGTAGAAGCTTATAAAAAACAAATAGATCAAATAATAATGCTTTTAGAGGGAAAAATAGACAACATAAAAAAAGAACTAAAAAAAGACATGGAAAATTATTCTCAAAATATGGAATACGAAAAAGCAGCTGAAGTAAGAGATCGAATCTCTGCTATAGAAAGAGTTGTAGAAAAGCAAAAAGTTTCTAATATTTCAGAAAATAATATAGATGTAATTGGACTTTACAAAAATGAAGTATCTTGTGTAGTAGAGATATTTTTTGTTAGAGGCAGTAAAATGATAGGAAGAGAGCATTATTTCTTTGAAGAGCTAAAAGATATGGAGGAAGAAGAAATTGTTTCCGGCTTTATAAAGCAATATTACATTGATAAAAAAGACTTACCTAATAAGATAATGCTTAGATACAACTTAGAAGAAAAAGAAGCTTTAGAAAAATGGCTATCTAATATGGCTAGTAGAAAAGTAGAATTAAAAAGCCCACAAAAGGGTGAGAAATTAAGATTTGTAGAAATGGCAGAAATGAATAGTAAAATTACTTTAGAAAATAAACTAAAAGATAAAACAGAAATTTTAACAGAGCTAAGAGATGTGCTAGAATTAGATCAAATGCCAACAAAAATCGAAAGCTTTGATATTTCAAATATAGCTGGAAGTTTTATTGTAGCTGGAATGTGTGTAGCTATAAACGGAGAAATAAAAAGAAATATGTCAAGAAGATTTAAGATTAAAACTGTTTTTGATCAAGATGATCCAAGATGTATGCAAGAAGTTGTTTCTAGAAGGATAAAACACTCTTTAGAGAATCCAAAGGGAGGCTTTGGGACTTTACCAGATTTAATTTTAGCAGATGGTGGTATTACACAAATTAGAGCCATAAAAGCAGCCTTAGAAGAAAACAATGTAGAAATACCAGTATTTGGTATGGTAAAAGATAATCATCATTCAACAAGAGCATTAATAAATGAAGAAAAAGATGAGTTTAATATTTCAGAAAATTTATTTAATTTTATAACAAACTTTCAAAATGAAGTTCATAATACAGCTATTGAATATCATAGAAAAGTAAGAGATAAAGAAATGACAAAATCTAAATTGGATTATATTGATGGAATTGGCGAGAAAAAGAGAACGGCATTATTAAAGAAATTTGGAAGTGTAGCTAAAATAAAAGAGGCAAGCATAGAGAGTTTATGTGAAGTCAAAGGTATAAATAAGGAATTAGCTAAAAAATTAAAAGAAGAATTATAACAAAACTCTATATAAAAAGCTAAAAACTAGCATAAATAAAAGAAGAAAAAAGTTTTATAAAGGAAAATAAACAAGAATGTAAAAAATATGTAGATAAAAAAATATAATATAAAAAACTTTTTTGAATATAGATTAATAGCATAGTATAAAATGGAATTTTTATGCAAATTATATAAATAAGGAGTTTTTTATGAAAAGAAATATTTTTTTAAAATTTTTATTATTAATAACATTAATTAGTTTTGCTTTTTTTGGAGTTTTGTTATATAATTTTATACAGATATTATATATGTTGTAAAAAAAGGAGTAGGTTTTGGAAATAATTATTGGAAAACTTTCTGGAATGTGTGAAGGTGTAAGAAGTGCCGTTCAGAAAGCAAAGGAAATTGTAAAAAATAATGAAAAAGTATATTGTTTAGGAGAGTTAGTACATAATAGACAAGTAGTAGATGCTTTAGAAAAGTCTGGAATGATTACAGTAAACGATATAAAAGATATTCCTAATTATTCTAAAGTTATTTTTAGAGCTCATGGTGAGCCAAAAGAAATCTATGAAAGAGCTTTTAGAAAAGGTCTAGATGTTTATGATTTAACTTGTAGTAAAGTACAAACTATACATGAAAAAGTTGAAAAGGAAAAGAAGAAAAGCTTTATAATAATTGTAGGAAATGAAAATCATCCAGAAGTTATTGGAACTGAAGGTTTTGCAGGTGAAAACTATTATGTAATAGATGATGCAGATGAAATACTTGATGCATATATGGAATACGAAAAAACAAAAATGGGATATGTGTATGTAGTAGCACAAACTACTTTTTCTTCAAAAAAATTTGATATGCTAGCAGATGAACTAAGGAAGGTTTTCAAAAAAACTATAGTAATGGTAGATAAAACTATTTGCAGAGCTACAGAAAAAAGACAAGAAGAGGCTGGAGAAATTTCTAAAGAAGTAAACAGTATGGTTATAATAGGTGGAAAAAATAGTGCAAACACTCAAAAGTTAGTGGAAATTTCAAAAGAAAATTGTGAAAATGTGTATTTTATACAAACAAAAAAAGATTTAAGAAAAATGGATTTTGAAGGAGTAGAGAAAGTTGGAATAATGGCTGGTGCATCTACGCCACCAGAGGTAGTAGAAGAAGTAATAGAATTTTTAAATAAAATAGGTAAATAGAAAATATCTCTATATTAGAATTATCTAGTATAGATATATTAGCAAGTGAGTTTGTAATATCTGTGTTTCTCAATGTGCTCGATTCACTACAAAACAAAGAAGATTTAGAGGATTAATTAACCTAAAGTACATGTAGATGCCATTTAAGTACAAGAATTTGTATTTAAGTGGCATTTGCCATTTTTATATTGTTCAAATAGTAAAATGTGAAAAAATAAAATTCTTTCTTTTTTTGAAGTTTTATAGTATAATGAAAAGGTAATTAAAGGAGAAGAAATTATGAATATAGCAAATAATTGGCAAGATTATGAAATTTTAGATATGGCAAATGGTGAAAAGCTAGAAAGATGGAATAATATTTATTTAATAAGACCAGATCCACAAATAATTTGGAGGGAAAAATCTTATCCAGAAAAATGGAAACAAGCAAATGCTCGTTATAATAGAAGTAGTACTGGTGGTGGAAATTGGCAAAAATATAAAAAAATACCAGAAGCTTGGCAGGTAAAATACAAGAATTTAATCTTTAACATAAAGCCGATGGGCTTTAAGCATACAGGACTTTTTCCAGAGCAAGCTGTTAATTGGGATTGGATGATAGAAAAAATAAAAAATGCAGGGCGAGAAATAAAAGTTTTAAATTTGTTTGCATATACAGGAGGTGCTACTGTTGCGTGTAGCTATGCAGGAGCTAGTGTGTGCCATGTAGATAGTTCAAAAGGAATGGTTGCATGGGCGAAGGAAAATGTAGCTAGTTCTGGACTAGAAAATAGACCTATTAGATATATTGTAGATGATGTTACAAAATTTGTTCAAAGAGAAATTAGAAGAGGGAACAAATACGATGCAATTATAATGGATCCACCTTCATATGGTAGAGGAAAAAATGGAGAAGTATGGCAGTTTGAAAATAATATTGCAGATTTAGTAGAATTATGTAGAAAAGTTTTATCTGAAAAACCACTATTCTTTTTAATAAATTCTTATACAACAGGAATATCTTCTAAAGTATTAGAAAATATATTAATATTAAAATTAAATATGAAACATGGAAAACTATCAGCAGGAGAAATTGGACTTCCAATGAAAGATTCAAAATTAGTTCTTCCTTGTGGTATTTTTGGAAGATGGGAAAGTTAAGTAAAATGCAAAATTTAAAAGTTTTATATGAAGATAATCACATAATTGTAGTAGAAAAGCCAGTTAATATACCTTCTCAAGGAGATAAAACAGGAGATATAGATATGCTTACAATTATAAAAGCATATCTAAAAGAAAAATATAGTAAGCCAGGAGAAGTGTATTTAGGACTAGTACATAGATTAGATAGACCAACAGGTGGAGTAATGGTATTTGCCAAAACTTCTAAAGCAGCTAGTAGGTTAAGTGAGCAGGTTAGAAATAAAGAATTTGAAAAAAAGTATTTGTGTATTATAGATGGAAAATTAAAAGAAAAAAATGGTACTTTTAGAGATTATTTATTGAAAAATGAAAGGACAAATACGAGTAAAGTTGTAGATACTAAAACTAAAAATGTAAAAGAAGCTATTTTAGATTATGAAGTGTTAAAGTACAATGAAGAAATTAATCTATCTGTTATAAAAGTATGTCTACATACTGGTAGACATCATCAAATTAGAGTGCAACTTGCACATAGAAATCATAGTTTATATGGGGATCAGAAATATGGTACAAGAGGTAGAGGAAAACAGTTAGCTTTATGGGCTTTTTCTTTAAGCTTTAAACATCCAATAACAAAAGAAAGATTAAACTTTGAAGATTATCCAGAAAAAATAGGAAGTTGGAAAATTTTAGAAGATTAGTTTTTAAAGGAGAATAAAATGAAGATAGAATATACATTTATATTGCCGGCTAGAAACGAAGAAAAAACATTGCCGTATTGTATAGAAGAAATAGAAACTTTTATAAATAAAAATAAATTAAAAGCGGAAATACTTGTAGTAGACAATAATAGTACAGATAATACCTCAAACATTGCTAAAGATTATGGAGCAAAAGTAGTTTTTTGTGGGAATATAGGATATGGGAATGCTTTAAATTGCGGAATAAAGAATGCTTTTGGAAAATACTGTATTATGGGAGATAGTGATGGAAGCTACAATTTTTCAAATTTAGAAAAATTTATATATTATTTGAAAAAAGACTATGATTTAATAGTTGGAAATAGATTTAAAGGAAAAATAGAAAAGGGAGCAATGCCATTTTCACACAGAATTGGTGGAAGAATGTTATCAATAATTGGAAATATATTTTTTCATACAAAAATAAAAGACTATCATTGTGGCTTAAGAGCTTTCAAAACAGATAGTATAAAAAAATTAAAATTAAAAAGCTCTGGTATGGAATTTGCTAGTGAAATGATTATCTCTTCAAGACTAAATAATTTAAAAATAATAGAAGTAGAAACAGATTTAAGAAAAGATTTAAGAGATAGAAAATCACATTTAAAAACCATTAGAGATGGAATAAGACACTTAAAATTAATCTTCGATATGGCTTTTAATAGAGAAAAATATATAATTCCAGAGGAGAAGATATGAAAAAAATATTAAAGTATATAATTATTTTTATAGGATTAATTGTAATTTTTAATGTTTTACTACTTTTAAGTAGTTTATTTCCATCAGTATTTATAGAAAATAATGTTAGAGAATCTGCTAAAATTTTAAAAGAGCAGGGAAATTATTATCTAATATCAATATTTTCTGATGATATAAACAATAATTATACAGATGTATTAATGATAAATGAAGCTTATTCTATAAATAGCAAAAATCCGATTTTTTCGTATATGAGTGTAAGAAAAAATTTTTGCAATGGAATTACAAAACATCAATTACCAGATACTCATGGCGAATTAGTATCTGTCGGAACAGAAGAATATGATCCTTCTACAGAGCTTGTAGAATTTTTAAATGGAAATATAGATACTTCTATTGAATATGCAAGATATTGGCACGGTTATTTAAGTGTATTAAGGCCTCTTTTATTATTTTTTAATGTAACGCAAATAAGATATATATTGTTTGGAGCTTATACAATATTATTAACTATGATGTTTTATCTTTTAAAGAAGAAATTTAATTTAAGAATAGCAATTATATATGCATTTGCACTTATTGCAAATGGATTTTTGGGAGCATCTTTTTCTTTAGAAAGTTCCCCAGTATTTTTAGTAATGCTAGTATCAAGTATAATTTTACTAGAAAGAATAGATAAAATAAAAGATTTTTATATTTATATTTTTGTAGTAGCTTGTATAGCAAATTTTGTGGATTATTTAACAGTGCCTTTAATTACTCTAGCCTTTCCACTTTCAATTTATATTTTATATAAGCAAAAAGAAGAACTTGAAGTTAAGGATAGTATAAAAATAATAATTAAAGCAAGCATTGTCTGGATTTTAGGATATGGGATTACTTGGTTTTCAAAGTGGGTTTTATTTGATTTACTATATGATAGAAATTTAATAAAATCAGCAATAGATCAAGTTTTATACAGATCTGGAAGAACAAATGAGAATATAGATTTAAGCTTAGGAGAGTATTTATTTTATTACATAAAGCGTAATTTTAAATACATTATTTTCTTTTCAATAGCTACCTTATATATAAATATGACAATGCTTATTTTAAAAGATATAATTATAAATATAAATAAATTTAAAGACTTTATAAAAAATAGCATACCATTTTTAATAATATCTATGATGCCAATAGTGTGGTATATAGTACTTGCAAATCATACAACTTTGCATTTTATGTTTACATATAGGCATATAAGTATATTTTTATTAGGAATACTATTAACAATAAACAATACTTATTCATTAAAGTATGCAAAAAAAGATGATTAATATACATTTTTTATTTTATTTTTCATATAAATTTATAGAAGTAAATTAAAGTAGAGTTTTACTCTTTAGAAAGGAAAGAATATGAAAGATAAAATTAAAAGATATGTTTTGGTACTCGGCTTACTTACTATAAGTATTGTTCAATTTACTTTAGCTTCTCAAGCAAATGAATTAAGTAATGAGCTTTTAGCATGGGGATTTAGAAGAGGAGAAAATCATACTCAACCAGTACTTGATAGTAAAAGTTTAAAAGTTATAAATGAATATAATGGTATAGCTATGGGAAATGCAAATGATAAATATGTGTATTTAACTTTTGATGCAGGCTATGAGGCAGGATATACAGAAAGTATATTAAAAGCTTTAGAAGACAATAATGTTACTGCTGCTTTTTTTATAACTGGTCATTATTTAAATACGGCAACTGATTTAGTAAAAAAGATGATTGAAGGTGGAAATGTAGTAGGAAATCATACTGTAAACCATAAATGTTTACCAAATTTAAGTAATGAAGAAATAAAAGATGAAATAATGAAATTGCACAATGCTGTATATGAAAAAACAGGATATGAAATGACCTTTTTCAGACCACCAAAAGGTGAATTTAGTGAGAGAACTACAGAATATGTAAATTCTTTAGGATATACAAGTGTACTTTGGTCTTCTGCTTATGATGATTGGGATAAAACTAAGCAAGGTAGAGAAGAATATGGAAAAAAGAAAATTTTAGACAATTTGCATAATGGAGCAGTAATACTATTACACTCAACTTCAAAAGACAATAGTGTTATTTTAGATTCTTTGATAAAAGAAATAAAAAGTCAAGGCTATGAGATAAGAAGTTTAAGAGATTTTGTAAGATAAGTTAATATTTATAATAGAGTTAGCAATTAAATATTGTTAACTCTATTTTTTATATAATAGGAAAGTTCTCAAAAATAATTAATAGAAAATTAATAAAAAATAAATAAATAAAAAAAAGTATTGCAAAAAGATGTTCGGTATGATATAAATATTAACACTAAAGGAGGTGAGAAAATGAGACAAACTTTTACATATA
>CALXPP010000037.1 GCA_944390345.1 uncultured Clostridia bacterium | reverse complement strand
ATACCTCCCAAATATTATTTTAACATAAAAAATGAAAGTAGATTTTTGTGTCTACTTTCATTTTACCACTCCATTTATTCGTGGATTTTTACTATAATTAATAATTTTTAATTTGTAGCAAGTCTATATATAAGATGTTTTTCTGTTTCAGCATAAACTTCAAAACCAAAATTTTCAGGTCTATCTTTTAAAGGAATATTTTTATCAAATACAATATAATTAGTATTTGATTTTTTGCATAAATTTGTTATGTATTGTACATCTCCACTATTTAATCTTTGTACAGGTTCATAGTTTGAAGGATCATCTGTATCGTGTGGAAGAGAATTTCCATTTTCATCTTTTGGATTAGAAACTATCCTAGAATAATATAGCTTTATTTCTGGACAAACTTGTCTTATTTGAGAAGACATACCATAAGGTACAAGAGCTTTCTTTTCTTCAGTTTCAGTATCTCCAGCAATTAAATATGCCACTGCAACAGTTTCATCTGGCAATTTATAGAAATTTGAAAATTTTTCTGTTGTAAGTTTATTAAAGATACAATTTCCAAAGAAGACTATTAAAATTGATGTACAGGCTAGTGCAGCAAGTTTTGTTTTAGTAGTTTTGCAATTTTCAATTAATTTAGTTATTGCATAAGCTATTGAAATACAAGTAGGTAGCATATAATAAATTCTGTACATAGAACCTATATTAATAAACTTATTAAGTACATATATACAAATTGGATTCCAAATAATAGCTAGTATAAATATTGAGTAAAAAACAAAGAAATCTTTTACTTTTTTATTTTTTTCAGTTATAAATATATAAACGATGGATAGCAAAAACAATGAGAAGAATACATAGTCTTCATCATTAAAATAACTATAAACCATCTTTATTTCATCTATTAATTCACTCATTTTTCTATTTCCTTTACTTTAAAATTAAATATAAAATTCCTACTATTATACAAGGTAATATGCAAAGCAAAACTTTAAAAATATAAGATATTTTTTTATCTCGAATAGAAGAGATTATTGCTATTGCCATAATAGAAATTGATATTAGTGGTACTGCCATACCAGAGCATAAAGAACCCGCTAGCACAGCTATAAATATTCTTAACCAATCTAAAAATTTATTACAAGTAGAATTCATAGCATCTAAGCATATAGCCCAAAGTAGTGGTAAAATAATACCCGCTAAAATAGCTCTACCAAACCAAGTATATAAAATTAAATATCTATTATAGCCTTTTACACTGAAAGCAAATAAATTTAAGAAGCAAAGTATACTTAAAAATATAAAAATAGAGTCACCTTTTAAGAATTTTTTTGCTAAACAATAGTAAACACAATAGGCTAAACAAATAAATATAATAGGAATAATTGTATGTGTAACTATAGTTACATGAATATCTAGAAGCTCTGAAATTGTTGCATAGTAAGCTGATATTGGATTTAAAGATCTTCTTGCAGACATTTCAGTAGTTTCATTTCCATTTCCATCAGTTAAATACATTTTATTGGTTTCTATCATAGAGGTAGATAGAGTAACGAAACTAGAATCATCATTATTTATATTTGAATACTCAATTTTAATAAATAATTGTATTAATAATAAAACAAAAAATATAATTTTAAAAATAGAAAATTGTGGCTTTTGAAATTTGAAATTAAATTTTTTTCTGTTTATTATTATAGATAAAAGTGTTAATATTAAAATAAGAACTATATAACTATTTACTAAGGTAGAAAAATTAGCTCTTAGTAAAATTAACGGTAGAGCTAAAACAAAAAAAGCTCCCATTTCTATTATATGTCCAAAAATAAAGTCATAAATTAGTTCGGGCTTTTCATCTTTTCGGCTCAAAAATTTTCCTAAAATTATGGGAATTACAAACAAAAATAAAATACAAAGTAAGCCTTTTATAAATATCATTTTTTTCTCCTTTTCCTTGAATTTAGACAAATTATAACATATAGCTTTTTTAATTTCAACAAATAATATTGCTAGAAAACTTTTAGCTTAAGTAAAATATTTTATATCAAATTCTCTATAAATTTTTAAAAATCCTATTGATATAGAATTAAATTTAAACTATAATAATTTATAGAAATTAAGTAAAAAAAGAATTAAAATATGAAGAGATTAAACAAGGATAATACAATTTTAATTTATATAATAATGGTTGCGATTTTTTTTGGAATACTAATTGCAGCCTTTTTGTCGTTTTATTTTTCACATAAAAATAGTAATACTATTCAAGCTGGAGTATATATAAAAGGTACAAATGTATCTGGACTTACAAAAGAAGCAGCAATAGATTTAGTAAGTGAAGCCTTGCAAGGAAAAATGAATGATAATATAATATTAAAATATAAAAACTATGAGTTTTATGTAGAAATAGAACAAATAGAAGCCGAGTTCGATATAGAGGCTTCTGTGGACTTTGCATATAAAATAGGTAGAAGTAATAACATTTTTCAAAATGTTAAAGATTATATAGCAGTATTATTTGTAGGAATTGACATAGAGCCAATTTTAAAATACAATAAGGATGCTTTATCTGAATATATAGACACTATACAGTCTCAATTACCAGATCAATTAGTTCAAAGTAGCTATTATTTAGAAGATGATGATGAACTAGTAATAACAAATGGAAAATTAGGCGCAGGTATTTATAAAGAGGAATTAACAGAAGAAATACTAAGGGCAATACAAGATGTCAGTTATAGTAATAGCTATATAGAAATACCTACTTATGATGAATATCCAGATCCAATAAATGTAGATGCTATACATAATGATATTTATAAAGCAGCTCAAGACGCATATTTTACTACAAATCCATATATGGTATATCCAGAAGTAGTTGGTGTGGATTTTAATGTAGCAGAAGTAGTAGAAATGCTAAGAAATAGTCCTCATGAAGATGAATATAGTGTAAAATTAACTCTAACTCAGCCAAATGTAACAGTAAACGATATTGGCTATGAAGCTTTTCCAGATGTTTTAAGTACTTTTTCTACAGAGTATGCAACTAGCAATAGAGATAGAACTACAAACTTAAGATTAGCTGCAGAGAAAATTGATGGAACAGTTATAATGCCAGGAGAAACTTTTTCTTATAATAAAATAGTAGGAAAAAGAACAGTAGAAGCCGGCTATAAAGAGGCTGCTATATTTTCAGATGGCGAAGTTACAGATGGTTTAGGCGGTGGAATCTGTCAAATTTCTACAACCTTATACGATAGTGTATTATATGCTAACTTAGAAATTGTAGAAAGAAGAAACCATATGTTTATACCTTCTTATGTAGGAGGGGGACGAGATGCAACTGTAGTTTGGGGCTCAACAGATTTTAAATTTAAAAATAATAGAAATTATCCAATTAAAATATCAATGACTGTTAGTGGTGGCATAGCAAGAGCAACGATTTATGGAGTAAAAACAGAAAATGACTATGATATTTCTTTAGAAACAGAATTTATAAAATCAATACCATATAAAACTGTATATAAAAATTATAGTGAATACAGAACTGGAACAGTTGTGCAATCAGGAAAAAATGGTTCAGTAGTAGATACTTATAAGGTGTACAAGAAAAATGGAGAAGTAGTAAAAAGAGAAAAAATCACTCGTGATACTTATAGTGCACAAAATAAAATAATAGCAAGATAAAGGAGCAAAAATGAGAATTAGAAGAAAAAAATGGGCAAAAGAAGAACTAGAAAACTCGAAATTTTACTTAGATAAACCAGAGATAAATAAGGGAAATTGGAAAAATACTTTTGAAAATTTAGGCCCACTTCATATAGAGCTTGGCTGTGGGAAGGGATTATTTATTTCAGAATTAGCTTCTAAAACTCCAGATGTAAATTATATTGCAGTAGATATGATAGAAGCTATGTTAGGGCTTGCAAAAAGAAATATAGAAGAAAACTATTTAGAAAAGGGTTTGTGTACAAAAGAAGATTTAAAGCCAAAAAATCTATGGCTTATAAGAGCAAATGTAGAACAGATAAGTAATGTTTTTTCTGCACAAGACGAGGTAGAAAGAATATATATTAATTTCTGTAACCCTTGGCCAAAATCAAAACACAATAAACGCAGATTAACACATCCAAGACAATTAAAGCAATATAAGGAGTTCTTAATACCAAAAGGTGAAATATATTTTAAAACAGATGATGATGAACTATTTAGAAGTAGTTTAGATTATTTTGAAGAAGAAGGCTTTGAAATTGTAGATAAAACTCTAGACTTACAAAATGAAGACATTTTTAGAGGAAATATAGAAACAGAGCATGAGAAAATGTTTAAAGAGCAGGGGATAAATATTAAAGCTTTAATAGTAAAAAGAATATAGGCTTAAAATATTTTAAGGTTATTTTAAGATTATATATATAAAATTAGCACATCAAATAAAAAGGGGGAGAAAACTTTGATAGAGGTAAAGAATGTAACAAAGCGCTATGGAAAATTCTATGCCGTAAGAAACATAAACTTTGAAATCAAAGAAGGCGAGATAGTTGGTTTCTTAGGTCGTAATGGTGCTGGAAAGTCAACTACAATGAATATGATAACAGGCTTTATAGAGCCAACAGAAGGAGAAATTATAGTAGATGGAATAGACATTGACAGAAAGCCTAAAAAAGTAAAAAAATTAATTGGATATATGCCAGAAGGAGTACCACTTTACTATGATTTAACAGTAAAAGAGTTTATAAATTATATGGCAGATTTAAAACTTATAAAGCATAAAGAAAAGAAAGCTGCTGTAGAAAAAGCAATTGCTGAAACTGGTCTAGAAAAAGTTCAAAACAAGTTAACTAAAAATTTATCTAGAGGTTTCAAACAAAGAGTAAGCTTAGCAGGTGCAATTGTAGGTAATCCTAAAATATTAATTTTAGATGAGCCAACAGTAGGGCTAGACCCAAAACAAGTAATAGAAATTCGTGAGTTAATAAAATCTTTTAGAAAAAATCATACAGTTATTTTAAGCTCACATATTTTATCTGAAGTTAGCCAAATATGTGAGAAAGTAATTATTATAGATAAGGGAGAAATTGTTGCAATAGATACTCCCGAAAATCTAGAAAAAGATACAGAAGAAACTCAAAAAATAGAAGTAAATGTAGAAGATACAAATAATAAATTCTTAGATATTAAAACAGCAATTAATTCAATTAAAGATATTAAGCTTTTAGAAACAAAAACTGATGGTTCTAAAGTTTATGAGATTGAAACAGGTGCTGAAGTAGATATTAGAAAAGATATATTCTCAGAATGTACAAAACTTGGAATTGCTGTCTTAGAACTAAAGAAACAAGAAAGCTCTTTAGAAGATGCTTTTATAAAAATAGTACAAGATAGACCAGAGTATAGCGAGAAAGAAATTGCAAAAATGCAATATGATAAAGAAATAGAAGAATTGAGACAAGAAGAAGCTGAAAAGAAAGAAAGAAAAGAATTTAAAAAGCAAGCTAAAAAAGAGGAAAAAGCAAGAAAAAAAGCTTCAAAAGCCGAAAAGAAAGATTTAAAATCAGAAAAAGGAGGGGATAAGTAATGTTTGCAGTATTTAAAAAAGAAATTAAAAGCTATTTATTATCTCCAATAGGATATATTTTTATAGGTTTATTTTTAATAATGTTTAGTACTTTTTTCTTTTTAACAATATTCCAAAGTCAAGTATTAAATTTTGAATATCTATTTTATAATGGTGCAACGATATTAACTTTTATTACACCAGTACTTACTATGAGAATGTTTTCTGAGGAAAGAAAGAATGGAACTGAGCAATTAGTAATGACTTCTCCAAGAAGTATTACTTCAGTAGTTCTTGGAAAATTTTTAGCAGCTGCTGTAATGATTTTAATTACTGAAGCTTTTACACTTATGTATTTTTTCATACTAAAATATTTTGGAGAACCATCTTTAACTGTAGCTTTATCTACTTTGTTTGGATTTTTCTTATTAAGTTTAGCCTATATTTCTTTTGGTATGTTTGCTTCAAGTCTTACAGAAAATCAAATTATAGCTTGCGTACTTACAATTGGTGTTTTTATAGTAATGTGGTTTTTACCAGGATTTAATGAAAATTTAGCAATGTTTTCTCTAATCCAGATGTTTGATAAATTTCCAACTGGCGTTATATCAATTTCTGAAATTATTACTTTTGTTTCTTTTGCAGTATTATTTATTTTACTTACAATAGTAGTATTACAGAGAAGAAAAAGTGTGAAATAAAAGGAGGGAATTTTAAAGTGAGTAAAGAAGAAAAGAAGAAGCTTTCAAAGGAAGAAAAAAAGGCTCTTAAAGAGGAAAAAAAGAAAAGAAAAGAAGCAGAAGGAAAAAATACTATTTCAGAGAGAGTATCTTTATTTTTGAGAAAAAGATGTTTAAATAATGGCATAGAAACAGCTTTAATTATATGTATATTAGTAGGAGCATTTATTTCTTTAAATCTATATGTAGATACATTAGATTTAAAAGACATAGATGTTACAGCAAATAAAATCTATACTCTATCAGATGCTTCAAAAGATATTATAAAAAATATTGATGAGGATATAAAAATTTACTTATTTGGCTATACTGAAGACGATACTTTAACAGATTTTGTAAAACAATATGTAGATACAAATAATCATATTTCTTATGAAATACTAACTAAAGAATCTAATCCAGCTAAATATCAAGAATTTGATTTACAAGATGGTTATAGTATTGTAATTTTAGAAACAAAGGATAGTAGCAAAATTATAGATGCAAGTAGTGAATTTTATTCATACGATTATACTACAGGACAAGAAGTTGATTTAACAGAACAAACTTTAACTAATTCAATACTTGGTATTACTTCAGAGGAAAAACCTAAGGTATATTTCTTAACTGGTCACGAGGAGCTTGGACTTTCTACTGAGATGGGAACAATAAACACTTACTTAGCAAACGAATCTTATACATCAGAGAGTTTAAATTTAATATCAACTGGAGCTGTACCAGAAGATTGTAATTTATTACTTATATTAAATCCACAAAATGATTTTACAGAAGTAGAAGCACAAGCCATAAAAGATTATATAAATAAAGGTGGAGATATTATATTTACTGCTGATACTAATACAAAGGCAGTGGCAGAAAATCCAAATATACAATCGATTTTAGATTTATATGGTGCTAATCTTCAAAATAATGGCTATATTATAGAGCAAGATGCTGAAAAAATTGCATCTAGTTATCCTAATATAATAATACCAGAAATATCAAGTTCAAATAGCATCACTTCTGAAATTTATTCAGATGGATATATTTTAATACCTTCTGCAGGAAGAGTTACATTTAAATCAGATGATGAGTTAAGCAATTTAAAGGTTTCTAAAGAAGTAATAGCAAATTCTAGCTCAAACTCATTATTTATTACAGATTTAAATTCTGATATTTACACAGCAACACAAACAGCAGAAGAAGGAGAACAAACAATTGCTGCTTTAGCTACAAAAACTATTTCTGAGGAAACAGAAGAAAATGAGGCTGTAACTTCAAAAATGTTAATTATAGCAAATACAATATTTGCTTCAGATTATTCTGTTGAAGGCGTTAGCTCAAATTATCCAATTTCTTATATAGCAAACAATAAAGATTTTATGTTGAATTCTATAGCAAATTTAACAGAAAAAGATGATGTTTTAAAAATAAGAAAGGATATGTCAACTTCAACTTATGCACCAACTCAAAGAGAAAATACTATTGTTTTAACAATAATTTTTGCAGTTCCGGTTTTAATAATATTAATAGGCATATTTGTTGGAATTTATAGAAAAAGAAAAAGATAGTTCACATAAAAAAATTTCTTGCATTAAATAACTATAAGGAGGTTTATATGCAAGAAATTTTTTTTATTATATTAGGAATAGTACTACCTTTTATTGGAACGACTATTGGTGCTGCAAGCGTATTTTTCTTAAAGAAGGATCTTACAAATAAAGGAAGAAAAATATTTTTAGGTTTTGCTTCAGGCCTTATGTTAGCGGCATCTATTTGGTCTTTAATAATACCAGCTATTGATATGTCTAAATCTTTAGGTAAATTAAGTTGGTTTCCAGCAGCATTAGGTTTAATACTAGCTTGTATATTTTTTATAATTATAGATATATTTTTACCAAATTTTGAAAAGAAATTTTTAGCTACTAAAAAACAAAATCTAACTAGAGAAAATGCAATGCTTATTTTTGCAATAACTATGCACAATTTTCCAGAAGGAATGGCTGTGGGAGTGGCTTTTGCAGGAATTTTAAATAAGAATTATCTTTTAGGTTTAAGTTCAGCATTAATTTTAGCACTTGGAATTGCTATACAAAATATTCCAGAAGGTGCAGCTATAGCTCTTCCAAATGTAAAGACAGGAAAATTTAAGGCATTTGCATTAGGAACGCTTTCTGGTTTGGTAGAACCAATAGCTGCTATACTTACTATTTTAATTTCTAGCTTGGTTATACCAATTTTACCATATTTATTATCTTTTTCTGCTGGAGCAATGATATATGTGGTTGTAGAAGAGATACTACCACAAATTCAAAATAAAACTTCAAAATTGGGAACAATAGGAGTGTTTATTGGTTTTTCTATAATGATGATACTAGATGTTATGCTAGGATAGTAAAGTAAACAGTTTGCTTTAATTTAGAGCATACTGTTTATTTTTTAGAAATTTATTTTCTAAAGTTAAATTTATTTTATAAAAAAACTATTTGAAAAACTTTTTATATAGTGTATAATGAAGTAAATTAAGGAAAAGATATTTTAAGTAAAGGAAGAAAAAATATGAAAAAAGAGAAAATTACAGAAGACCCAGAAGCTTTTAATGTTGTAAAACCAGAAACTTCAAAATCTAAAATACCAAAATTTATAAAAATAATTATTGGACTTATTATTATTTTGATTTTTTTATTTGTGTTTTGGGAATTATATCAAGTTTATGAAGTAAAAGATGAAGAAATAAAAGTATATGATGGAGTCTCTACAATATCTAATTCAAACATAAAACCAGGAAATGTTTTAGTACAAAAAATTGATTTAAAAAGTTTTGATACAGGATATTTAACTAAAAGAACTTCTGATAATTTAAGCTATGAAATATTTAATACTAAACAAGAATATGATGAATTTTTACAATACGCTACTTCGGCTAAAGTGCTTACTGAAGAAGATTTTGATAATTTTATTCCAATAATTGTATATAAGGCTGGAAAAGATATAAGCTATGAAAATAGATATGCAGAAATGGAATATGATAATATTCTTCTAACAGAAGTAGATACTACAGAAGAAAAGCTTACTCTTATAGTGCTTCCAAGAGTAGAAGAAACTAATGTAAATATTGTAATAAAAAACGGAAATAAAATATTTTTAGGAAATAGTGAAAATGTTTTAGATAAATTGCAAAATAATTTAAACCTATTTAGTGAATATTTTTCTAGAAAATATTTTAATAATGAATATCTAACAAATGCTACTTTTCTAATAGAGGATATAAAATTAGTAAATGATAGAGCAAATGAATTCTTTTTAAGTAAGGGAGATCTGCAAGAACCGACAGGAGAAAGAATTACTTATTGGCAAGCTTATGTATATTTAGAACAAAATACAAAATATGTTTTAAGAGTTTTAATAGACTGTGAGTCTGGAGAATTAGTTGGAGCTTATGATGTAAGTAAATAAAAAGTAGTAAAGGAGAAATTTATATGAAACAAAAGAAAAAAGTATTGTCATTTTTTATTGTAATTTTAGCTATTGCTATAATATTAATGTTTTTTTATCTAAATCAAAATAAGACAGATGATTGGAAATATAATTCAGATACACAATACATATTAAATGAAATATCTGTATTCATAATTCCAATTATATATGGTGTAGTTTTTATAGTTTATACTATAAGCGTAGGAGTATATAATCTAAAAAAAGGAAAAAAACTTGAAAATACTGGAAGAGAAAAAACTGGTAGAACAATAATTAGAATAAACAATTTATTTATTCCAATCTTGATACTAGCAATAATAAGCGCAGTAATAGTAGATACAAATATTTTAGTAAGCGCGTTTTTAGAAATACTTGCACAATTTTTAATTTTAACGAGTATAGCAACTTTTATAGTTTTAATTCTATATAATTTAATTATAGGAATAAAAAGAAAACTGGCTTCTTGTATAATATTTTCTATTTTAGTAATTTTATCTATAGTTATTGGTGCAATAACTATTAGATATTTTAGTATGCAATATGCATCTTCTTTAGGCATTAGTTCAAGTACTAATGGAACTTTATCGTTAGATTCTGCGGCTTCAACTTCAAGCATACAAAGCTTTTCGGCTAGCAGTAGTACTTCTAGTTCTGATGTATATTTAGGACTTTCAACTGGTGGAGCTAAAGATATAAATAATTTTAGAGAAAATATAAAAGAGGGATATTTCCCAATATCAACAGATATAACTTATAATGGAATTTTTTATGATTATACTTTCGATACTTCAAGAGAACAAATTGAGAATACAGAAGATTTATTTTATCCAACTTATTCTTGTGCAAAAGATAAAGATCCAGTATCTGGAGAAGAAGAATATTATTTATCAGTAGGTTTAAATTCAAATATTAAAGAAAGCGATTTTAAAAGAAAGAAATTGAATCTTACTATTTTATTAGATATTTCAGGTTCTATGAGCTCTAGTTTTGATAAATACTATTATGATAATCTAGGAGAGACAACGCTAGAGGATAATAAATCTAAGATGCAAATAGCAAATGAAGCAGTAAATATCTTAATAGATAGATTAGAGCCAGAAGATAGATTTGGTATGGTGCTTTTTGATGATAGAGCATATTTAGCAAAACCAATGAATTTAGTTTCTAAAACAGATATGGAAGCAATAAAAGGACATATTTTAGAAATTATTGCGCAAGGTGGAACAAATTTTAGTAGTGGTTACAAGAAAGCTACAGAGCTATACAATAGCTTTAAAACTTTAAATAGTGATGAATATGAAAATAGAATTATAGTACTTACTGATGCAATGCCAAATTATGGAACTACCACAGATGAAGGTTTACTTTCAATGGTAGAAGAAAATGCAAATAATGGAATTTATACTACTTTTATAGGTGTAGGTGTAGATTTTAATACTGAACTTGTAAATTTAATTGGAAGTGTAAGAGGAGCAAACTACTATTCTGTACATAATTCAGAAGAATTTAAAACTAGAATGGGTGAACAATTTGAATATATGGTTACTCCTTTAGTCTTTGATTTAAATTTAAAATTCGATTCTGAGTCTTTTGAAATAGAAAAAGTATATGGTTCTGATAAAGAAGATGCTTTAGATGGAAACCTAATGGAAATAAATACTTTATTTCCAAGTCCAACAACTGATACAGGAGAAGTTAAAGGTGGAATTACAGTATTAAAATTAAAGAAAAGATCAGAAGATATACAAAACAATATTAGACTAACTGTAAGCTATAAAGATAGAAATGGGAAAGAGTTCACAAATGACCAAGAAATAGTATTTGAGAATAAAACTGAAGATTATTATGATAATACAGGAATTAGAAAAGCAATAGCTTTAGTAAGATATGTAAATACTATAAAAAATTGGATATTATACGAAAGAACAGAAAGTCCAAACTTTATTATTTTACCAAATACAGGAATAATGGATTGCGATTTTACTAGAGATGAAATTAAAGTTATGCTAGGAAGACATGAAAGAACTTCTACACCTCTTTCTGTAAGTGAAGATTATAAAAAAATCTTTAGTGATTTTAAGCAATATTTTAGTAAAGAGATTACAGAATTAAAAGATGAGAACTTAAATCAAGAAATTGAGATTTTAGATATGTTAATAAATTTTAAATAAAGCAAAGCCTCTGCAGGAAAACTGCAGAGGCTTTATCGCGAGAAACTATTCTAAGTTCAAAATGTAGTGGACCTCTTTTTCGGTTTGATATTTCAGTACAAAAAGATTAGACAGACGCCCACGAATCATTTGAGGTTCAAAAAACATACCGTATTTTCCAATATAAGTGGCTGGTTTTTGCCTTGCAATTCCAGCAGGATGTTCTACGAAGAAGTAAGCTGTTAGAAACTCAGAGATATCTAGATTATCGTTTCCAATTAACCAAGCTTTCTGGAGATTTTGAGTGAGCCAATAAGCGAGAAGAAAGCTTAATTCCCAGCCAATTTGCCTGTGGCAAATCCTAAGAATTTCGGTTATAGATAGGGTTTTAGAGTAATCGTTAATATCATCCAAAAAGTAACGAATTTCTGTAGCTTCGTTTCTTAGCAGAAAAATTCGGTTAAAAGATTCCTTAAAGTAGCTAAGCATAGGAGATAAGTTGCCCAAGGCATCACAGCCATAACGAATAGTAGGATCGATATCCATGTTTGTTCCTTTCTTGTGCGATATTTATCTTTGGTAAACTGAAAAGAAAAGCTCCTTTCAAATTTTCCTCAGCAAATTTTGCCAAATCAAATATCTAAGTTTATACGGACAAAAAAATTATAGCACAATTTACATAATATTGCAAACTTTGTATCTGATGTAAATTATTTATATTTTAAGTTCATATTTAAAATTTGAAAATTATACTTAATTATACATAAAGCAGATTATTTCTTCAACTTAGGTTACATAATTTCATAGAATATTAATAGCTAAGAAATTAGTAATCTAAAAAAAGGAGGAAAAAAAGTGAAGCTTGAAGATAAAAAAATAGGTTATGCTTTTACAGGCTCTTTTTGTACATTTAGAAAAAGTATAGAAGCTTTAAAAAAAGTAATTGAAGCTGGAGGCTTAGTAACACCTATTATGAGTTTTAATAGTTATTATATGGATACTAAGTTTGGAAAATCTGACGATTTTATAAAAGAAATAGAAGAGATTACAGGAAATAAGATAATTCATACAATCCAGGATGCAGAACCAATAGGACCAAAAAAACTATTTGATATACTAATAATTGCTCCTTGCTCTGGAAATACAATATCAAAACTTGCAAATGACATAATAGATACACCTGTAACAATGGCTACAAAGTCACATCTAAGGGATGAAAGAACTGTAGTAGTAGCAATTACTACAAATAATGGTATAGCTGGAAATGTT
>CALXPP010000036.1 GCA_944390345.1 uncultured Clostridia bacterium | reverse complement strand
GACCCCGTAGCATCTTGGATGATTCAATCTGCACAGGTTGCATCTAAGTTTACATTATTTACTCACCATGCTAAAACATTTCCAAACTTAGTTACAGCACTAAGAAACTCAATGCTTCGTGCTGGTGTATTTAAAGATGAGAAAACAGCAGAAGAGCAAGTTGTTCAAGTTTTAAACTTTGATATTCACCTAGTGAAAGACTTTAGAGGTAGAAGATACATAGAAAGAATTACAGAGTGTATTCCAGTAGAAGAAAAAAATGAATATACTTATGATCATAATAAAGAAAAAACATTAGAAGGAAAATTAGACAAATTCTTCAATAACGCAACTGTATTTTTCTCTAAAACAACAAATAGAGAATTATATAAATATCGTAATATATTAGAATTTTCTGATGATAGCTATGTTTTATGTAATCCAATTTCAGATCAAAATATTCGTGAAATGAGAAATAATATGGATGATAGTGATGTTGGAGCTTTTGATGCTTTCTTAGAGAGAAACTGGGGTATTAAACCACCTAAAATGCCAAAATATGAAGATGGAGATACAGAATTAGAAACAACACCAGTAGAGCCTATAAAAGTTCCTGTATCAAATGAAAATGTTTCAGAAAAACAGAATGAGACAGTTCAAACCTCAGCATCACCAGTTGTAGAAAAAGAAAATTTAGATATAAATAAGAATGTAGAAAAATCACAAGATAATTCAGCACATAGAGTTATTCGTAGAAATATAGGAATGAAGAAAAATACAAACAATACATCAAAAGATGACATTACAAAAAATGACATAGGAACAGTAGGAAGAAATTCATTATTAAATGGAATAGATTTAGATGATGAAGAAAATGATGATAATAAATAAGGCTTACTTAAAAAGAAAGGTAGGTGTAAATTAGAGTAAATGGATACAACAATGCTTAAATATTTAATATTTGGTACATTAGGTTTGTTCGTTGTAATTGCTGTTGCATATTATATTCTTTATAAAAAAATGCAAACCAAAGAAACTAGATATGTAGCTCAATTAGTTGAAGGTACTAAAGAAAGCTCATTTTCTATGGAAATTTTTTACCAAAAATTTTACATAAAATGTGCAAAAATTCCTTTTATTAGAAGATATGCCTTAAAACTAAGAAGAAGACTAGAAATTATAAATTTGGAAGATGAGTATATTACAAGAAAACAAACAGCACAAATATTATTAAAAGCAATGTGCGTAGTTCTTCCACTTACAATTGTAATTATATTAGCAACAAAATCAAATATGGTACTTATGTTATCATTGCTATTATTCGAAATCTTTTTTATAGAAACAATTATAGAAGGTTTTGTTGATAAAATAGATAATCAATTACTAAGAGAACAAATAGATTTCTTTGCTGAAATAAGACATGCTTACCATGAGTACAATATGGTTGAAGAAGCTATTTACGAGGTTGCTCAAAATGATGAAGTAAAAGTTTCTAGACAAGCAGAAAGAATTCACGAAGTTTTAATTTCCGATGATCCAGAAACAGAGCTTGAAAAATATTATGATATTGCTCCAAATAGTTTCTTAAAGGAGTTTGCAGGTATTTCTTATTTAACAAAGGAATTTGGAGATAGAAAAGATAAAGATGGTGCATCTCTTTATTTAAAGAACTTAAATAATATTACTCAAGAGATGCAAATAGAAATTTTAAAAAGAGATAAGCTAGATTATGTATTTCAGAGTTTGTCAATGATTTCAGCTGTACCAGTACTTTTTATAGATGTTGTTAAAAGTTGGGCTGTTGGACAATTTGGATTTACTGGTCAATTTTATAATGGAACTCTAGGCTTTTATGCACAAGTATTTTTAATTTTGTTAACATTTATATGTTATATTTTGACAAGAAAATTGAAAGATAATGGAAGTGTAAAAGTCGCAAATACAAATGAAAATCCATGGCAAGCAAAATTATATAGAAAAAAACCAATAAAGAAATTTGTAGATTTATTCATACCAAAAGATGGTACAAAAGAATATAGAAAAATGGTTCAATTACTTAAAGATTCTGCTTCAAAACTAAAACTAGAATGGCTGTATATTAATCGTATAGTAATTGCAGTTGTATCATTTATAATAGCCATTTTCGTATTTTGGCAAGCACATAGAATGGCTATAGATTATGTATACACAGAACCTACTTCAGATTATAATTTACTAGGGCAAATGACAGAAACTCAAGAAAGAGATGCGATGGCTGTAACAGAAAGACATAATATTTTTCTAGATAAATATAAAAATGATTTAGATATGACTCAAGAAGAATTAAGAGAAGCAATAGCAGAATCAGATGAGTATGAAGGCTTTACTGATGAGGATTTAGATAGTGAAGCAGAAACTATTTTTGGAAAATTACAAACTATTCAAGCAGAAAATTTTAAATGGTTTGAGCTTTTAATGGGATTTTTAATAGGATTTATAGGTTATTATTGTCCAGTATTTTTACTTATCTTCCAAAAGAAAATGCGTCAAATGGATATGGAAAACGAAGTTATGCAATTCCAAACTATTATATTGATGCTAATGAAAATTGAAAGAGTAAATGTAGAAATGATTTTGGAATGGCTAGAAAGATATTCAAATATCTTTAGAGAACCAATTTCTAAATGTGTAAATAACTTTGAGAGTGGTCCTTGGGAAGCCTTAGAAGAATTAAAAAATGATGTTTCTTTTAAACAATTTATAAGAATTGTAGAGAGCTTACAAGCAGCAGTAGAGAAAATTCCTATTAGAGAAGCTTTTGATGAGTTGGACACAGAAAGAGCATATCATCAAGAAAAGAGAAAAGAATCTAATGAAAGAATGATTTCTAAAAAATCAATTATAGGAAAGGTAATTGGTTTTGCACCAATGGTTTGCTTATTTGTTGTATATCTAATAATACCACTTTGTGTAATAGGTATGACAAGTATGACACAAGCTTTCGAGGAAATGTCATCTCAAATGTAAAACGAAAGGAAAGAATTGCTAATGGAGAATGCAACTAAAGCTCTTTTAATAGCAGCAGGAACTTTATTTGGTGTAATGTTATTAGCTTTGATGGTTTACTTTTTTAGAACACTAAGTCCATTTGAATATCAAAGACAACATAGTGAGGAAGCAGAGCAAATAACAGCTTTTAATACAGAATATGATGCTTACAATAAAAGGATAATGTATGGAGTTGATTTGATTTCTGTTTTAAATAAAGCAAAAAGCAATAATGAAAAATATGTTTCTGGAAATTTTTTAACTGGTTTTACATATAATACTGATTATTTAATAAATATAGAATTTACAATTAATACAGAGTTAACAGATTCTGTGGTAGTAAGTTATTTATCTTCAAGAAAAACTTCAACAGAAGATGGAATGACAGAATTGTCTGGCTCACAAGAATATGATTATGTTAATGGAAAAGGCTGTACAGATATAAAATTATTAGATGTTTTTAATGAGCCAGCAAACAATTATTTTAATAGAGTAAATAGCAGAATGAATAATTCTACTAGACTTGTAACAGGATACTATACTAGTAATTTTTCAGCAGGAACATATAGCCTATTAGAAACTAGTGGAAATACAGAACCAAATGAAGATGTTGAAACTCTTTTAAATGTTGCTGATGCTATTAAACAATATGTAAAGAATCCATCTAAAGATATAAATGATAAATTATTTATTCAAGATGAAGCAGGAGGAACTAGAACAGGTTGGAGTAGTGCAGAATGGAGAACAGCTCTATATGATTTAAAAACTAGAAAATTTAGATGTACAGATGTAACCTATAATGAGGATACAGGAAGAATAGTGTTTATGAAATTCGAAGAAATATAAATTTTCTTTCTAAGAGTAAGGAGGCTAAATGGAAAATATAACAAAAGCCTTTTATATAGCAGGAGCAACTCTAATAGCTGTATTTGTGATTATGCTAATGGTTTATATGTTTAGACAAGCCGCAAGAGTTGGAGAAAACTATGAATTTAGTGAGGCTAGAGAAAATGTAGATAGATTTAACAGTCAATTTATAGGCTTTGAAACTTCTGAGGAAGCTAGAGCAGATGGAAATGAAGGAACAAATACAGATCCTAAATATGCTTCAGATGTTGTTTCTGCAATTAATTTAGCTTATAATATTAATACAAAAAATCATAATGATCCTGTAAACTTTGTTGAAATATATGTTTATTGGACTACAGGAGGTATTAGATATTCCTTAATAAATAGTGAAAACGCAAGGAAAAATACTTTATTTGAAGGTACAGATACAAGCTCATATATCTCTACTAATGAATTTTTAAATTTAGAAGTAAATAGTGGAAAATTTCTTAATGATACAAAATTAGATGAAACTACAAATAAAGTTGTATATAGATATTATTTTACAGGAAGAGTTAGATACAATGATGATACAGGTAGAATAAATAGAGTAGAATTTACTTTAAATGAAAATGAAGATTTTTAAAGCTTTAATTTAAGAAAATTTGTTGAAAAAAAACAGTTTTTAATATATAATATATATTAGTGTAAAGGATATAAAATGAAAAAGTTTTTTGCTATTTTAGTTTTAGCTTTTTGTATAACAGTCTTAATTATTGTAGTAAATTTTAATGAATATCAAAAAAATCAAAGACAAGTAAATAATTTCAATAGAGAGTTTGAAGAATACAATAAAGAAGATGTTTTAGGAGTTGATATTACTACTCTAATTAATAAAGCAATAAGCAACAACGAAAAATATGGAGTACAAAAAGATGAAAATGGCTTATATATAGATGATGGAAAAAATAGCATACAAATTTATATTACAATGATAATAAATGGACAAACATATCCTATGGAAAATATAAATAAATTAGGAATGGATTCATTTACAAGCTATTTTGGAGTAATTAAATTTAGATGTACAAACATTTCTTACCACGACGAAACTTCTAAAATTGCCAGTATGACTTTTGAATCCACACAATATTAAGGTTTTAATGTTACTATTGAAAAAATAGTGTTAAAATAAATATAAATAAACTAAGGAGGAAAAAATATGGAGAATGCATCAAAAGCACTTATTATAGCAGGTGCAATACTTATTTCAATATTAATTATAGCTATAGGTATGTATATTTATACAAACTCAGAATCATCAATAAGAAATGCAACAAGCCAAATGAGTACACAAGAAAAATCTGCTTTTAATCAAGCTTGGTATACTTATGAAGGAAGTCAATTAGGTTCTAATTGTAGAGCTTTAATTGCACAAATAATTTCAAGCAACAGCACAAATGTTAATGAAGCTGGTAAATTAATTTCTTTAACAGTAGATGGAGAAACAGTTACACCAGAAGTAAACAATATTCAATCTGAAGCAATGACAGAATTAAGAAATACTATAGATTTAAGACATACTTATACAGTTACAACAAATCAAAATGAAGAAACAGGTTTAGTTGATGAAATTGTAATTACTTATTAGAATTGAGAAGAATTATGGGAAATAAAGTAGATTTAAAAAGAATTTTTGGAGTACTAGCTATAATATTATTTGCAATAGTAGTAGTTTTGCTTATAGTATTAAATCTTAGTACTTCCAAAAAATCTACTTCTACTAGTAATGGTAGAGTAAATAATGAATTTAATAGTGAATTTTTAATTTATGATGGAAAAAACATAGGTTCATCTGTTAGAGCATTACTTTCTCTTGTTATAGGTAATGCTAGAGAGAATAGCTCAGACGCAACAAAGTTAATAGATATAAAATATCAGCTTTCTTTAAATGGAGAATTTGAGGAAATTTTTTCTAATACTTCTAATACTAATATAGAAGCAATAGAAAATTTAAGAGATTCTTTAGAACTAAAACACGAATACTATGTAGAATATGTTTATTCAAAGAAAACTGGAAATATCTCTGGTATAATTATAAAATATGAGAATGTAAAAACCTCTTTTAAGCCAGACGAAGCATAGACTAAGGAGAAAGGATAGGATTTATGGAAAATGCAGTTGATGCTGTAAAAATGGCTTTTGCAATGCTAGTACTTGTAATAGCACTTTCAACAGCAATATATGCTTTAAGCATTACAAATAATACTGTAAAATCTATTATCTATATGAATGATAGAACTAATTTTTACGACAACCTAGATGTTACAGCTGAATCTAAAACTTATAGATTAGTAGATTCAGATACCATAGTACCTACTCTTTACCGTTATTATAAAGAAAATTTTTCTGTAAAAATTTATGATGAAGATACTTTAGTGCAGATTTTTGATATAAACACAGAAGGAGAAGTAAATAAAGCTTCTAGTTTAAGACCAGCCTTAAGAGATGAAGCACAAAATGCTTTAATCTCAAAATATGGAAATAAAACAGTTGGAACTGCAGAAGACTCTACAAATCCATATTTATTTGAAGCTCCATGGATAGGAAATACAAATACTGATACAAAAACAAGAGTTGATTTATATGTAAATGGAGAATGTGGATACATAAATAATATATTTGTAGATTATAGAAATAATAATTTAAAAAGATTAATAGATAAAAAAGAAGCAAATCCAGGCTATGAATTTGTAGAATCTTTTGTAAAATATACCTATACAGGTGATACTATTGCTGTAGGTGAAGGTGATTCAATAGAGACTATTACAGGTAATATTCAACCAGAAGATAAAATAGAGATAACTTATTCTCTAGAAAGAGTCGATTAATAAATTTAAGGAGGAGCGTATGAGTGACACTTTAATAACAGTTGTAGCTATATTTTTAGCTGCTATACTAATGTTTATATTTCCACTTATGTCTGTTGCAGAAAGAGGAGATGATATGACTCAACTTTCAGTAACAACAGCAACAACAGAGTTTGTGGATAACTCAAGAGCAATTGGAAAAATTACAATGGATAATTATTCAAAATTAGCTAGTACTATTCAAGCTACAGGAAATGCTTATGATATAGAAATGGAAGTAAAAGTATTAGACGAGAACATTGGTAAAAAATCAGCTTGGACTTCTGGAACTGTAATTGGCGAAAATGTATATTATTCAGTATATACATCTCAGATTATGGATGTACTAGAATCTGGAAGCTCTTATGCTATGAAAGAAGGAGATATTTTTTCTGCAAGTGTAAAAAATATCAATAAAACAATGGCTCAAACCATTAGAAGTGCTTTCTATTCAATTACAGGAAGTGATACATATCAAATTGAAGCACAACATGCTGGACTAGTACAAGCTACAGGTTCAAAATAAATATTTTATGGATAAGAAAGACTTAATATTTAAATTTTAACCTCTTTAAGAGATAATTAATTTAAAATTAAGTCTTAAAAATTAATATAAAAGGATATAACTAATGAAATTACAAAGTATAGCAATTGTTTTTACAATTATAATATTACCGATCGTTATAATTTTGACATACTATATACAAATGCAAGTAGATACAATTGCGCTTCAAGCTTCTTATGATTCTAAACTTTTTGATGCGACACATGATGCAATGTCTGCTTTTGAAATAAATACAGCAAATGAAGATTTATCTGCAGTTTCAGATTCTTTAAGAAGTATAATTGAAGCTACAAATAGTATCTTTTTTAATACACTAGCTACAAATTTTGGTATGTCAAATGCTAGCCAATTTAATTTAGAGCCATATGTGCCAGCTATCTTATATACTTTATATGATGGATATTATATTTATTCTCCAACAGAGCAACCTATTATAATAAAACATGGATATACTTATGAGGCAAGAGGAGATTCAGCAACAGAAATAGCAGATACATCTTATGAAGGAACAGATAATGGACAACCAGTTTTAAATAGTGAAGGTAATCTACAATATTTAAAAAAAGATGGAAGTTTTACTTCAAATATTTTAGATCCAGATATTGTATATAGAGAAGAAAATTTATTAAAATCATATATGCCATATTCTGCAAGATATGTAACGGGAAATATAGATGTTACTATAAATTATACTTTAGATAATTATTTAAATATAGTAGGAAATGTAAATAATGTATATTATACAAAAACTGGATACTTAATTAATCCCAATATGCTAGTAGATGTCCAAGAAGATGGAAGAAGTATTAAAGATACAATATTGAATTTTAACGAGAATACAGCTGAAGAGTATGTGCTTTCAAATAAACATAATTTAACAGTAGTTTTGAGTGATAATGGTGTTGAATCTAGAATATCAATGACTAAAGATGATAATTCAACAATAGCACAAAAAAAAGAAGCTCTAACAAAAGAATATGAAGATTATCAGGAATATTATGTAAATTATAGAAATGCTTATAATACTGTAAATGCAGGAGGTTTGTCCGCTGCTGAGCAAGCAAGTAGTGAAGATAAATTAAACGAGGCACAAAATTTATTAAATAATTCAGTAGCTAGAATTCGTAATTTAGAATATGAAATTCAAAATGCAGAAGCAGTAGCTTATTATATTAGATCAACAATATTTTCAAAATGGGTATATGCAAATCTAAGCTCAATAAGAGAATGTGATATTAGAGAAGAATTATCAGCTATAAATGAAGCTTCACTTACAACTACAAATTCTGAAAAATTAGGAGATGGATATAAAGATATTTTTTATAAATTTTCAGATAAAACAGATAATATATTTGTAGAAGGAGAAGATACAGAAGGAGATTCTAATTTTACAAATCATAAAGATCAAGTAATTAGAAATTCAATACAATACAATTTAAACTTAGCTTTTTCAACTTATAGTAAAATGTCAGATGGTGAATTTACTTTTGAAATGCCAATATTATCTGATACAGAATGGAGTAAAATAGTAAGACAAGTATCTGTTTTAGCATTTATGCAAGGAATGCCTTGTGGAACAAAAATGTATAGTAATTATGCTTTAGTTTCTAGTAGTAATAATGAATTAACGGTTATACCAGAAGAAATATACTATGTAGAAAAAGATAAGTTTAATGATGAAACTACAATCTGTCACAGAATAGATTGCCCAGAATTTGATCCATCAGATAGTGTAACAGATTATATAGCATTTACAGCTAAAGAAATTAAATATGATAAAATTTATAATCAGCAAAATAATATATATGAATATGATCACAAGAATTTATTATGCTATAATTGTATTATAAATAAAAATTATTTAAAGGATGAATCCGATGAAAATAGTTATGTAGAGGGTATGGATTTAAATTCTTTATCAAATAACAAAAAAACAGCATATTATAGAGCTATAGGAGCATTAAGAGAAGGATTATACAAAACAAATGCATTAACAAAATCTGAAGGCTATGATAAAATCTATGAAGGTAAAACGCCAAGAACTTTTAATAGTGGTTCTAACACTATTAATTTACAAACTGAGAGATTAGAAAGAACTTTAGGAGAGGCAAAAGGAATACAAATAGTATTAGAAAATGTTAAATCAAATGATGTTAGAGAAACAACAGTAAATTTTGAAGTAATTATAAATGGAACAGTTATAGGAACCAAAGCTTTAGCTGTTAGCAATTATTCTAGAAATCAAACTATAGATTTAGAAATTGATCCAAATCTATTTAGAGGAAGTTCTGCAACCAATATAAATGTTACTCTAAGAAGAAATTTAACAAATTCAACAATTTCTCTTAACGAAACTTATGTAAATATAATTTATAAATAGAATTAAATAATTAATAAAAGAATGGTTATACTATTATTATGAAAAAGATAAATATAGTAATAACCATTTTATTTTTATTTATTATATATATGTATGTTGCAAATATAAGTTTAATACCAAAACAAATAACTTTATTAGAAGGCGAGAATTTAGAAATAAAAACTTTATATGGACTTGAAGTGGTTGAGACCTCAAGTACTATTTCTGGAAATGAAAATACAATTAAATTAAGCTTAAATTTATTAGGTCAAAATGTAAAAGATGTTACATTAAATGTTTTAGAAGACATAGAAGTTATACCAATTGGAAATATAATAGGATTAAAGCTATATACAAATGGAGTACTTATAGTTGGAATGTCAGAAATAGAAAATATAAATAATGTAATAGAGAAGCCTTTTGAAAATTTAGACATAAAAGAGGGAGATACTATTATAAAAGTAAATAATTCAGAAATACAAGATATAGAGGCTTTGCAAAAAGAAATAAATAACTCTGAAGGTGAAAACATAAATTTAACTTTACTAAAGGAAGATGGAACTATATCCACTTCTAATATAAAACCAGTTCAAGTAGGAAATAAAGAATATAAATTGGGGTTGTGGGTAAAAGATGCAGCAACTGGTGTTGGAACACTAACTTATTATGAACCAGATACTAAACAATTTGCAGCACTAGGGCATGGAATTACAGATGTAGATACAGATAAGCTAATAAATATTGACTCTGGAAGTATTGTTAAATCTAAAGTTGTTTCTATACAAAAAGGAGAGGAAGGAAAACCAGGTGAAATAAGAGGTAGCATAATAAACCAACCAGTTATTGGAAAAGTATATAAGAACACAGAATTTGGAATTTTTGGAGAAATTACAGAAACTTCAAACTTACAAATAGACTATTCGAAAAAATTTAAAGTAGCTTTAAGAGATGAAATTGAAGAAGGAGATGCTAGTATATATTGTTCTCTTGATGGAAAAGAGACAAAAGAATATAAAATAAAAATAGAAAAAATTTTTAAAGAAAATAACGAAAACAATAAAAGTATGCTTATAGAAGTTGTAGATGAAGAGTTAATACAAAAAACAGGAGGAATTATAAGGGGGTTATCTGGAGCACCAATTATACAAAATAATAAATTTGTAGGAGCTGTAACTAATGTGTTAGTTAATATGCCAACAAAAGGTTATGCAATTTTTGCTGATATAATGATTAAAAATATGAATTCTTTATATTAATTTAGAAATAAAAAAATAGTAAAATTAAACTCCAGAAAATTCTGGAGCTTAATTTTATAAGATTATATATACTTTAAAGTCTAGATGAATTTGGATAGTTTTTTTATTATTTTACTAATTTAAAACTAATATCTGTAATAGTACCTGCTCCTAAAGTTAATACTAAATCATTTTCTTTTACATTTTCTTTTATATATTTAATGACTTCGTCAAAATCTGGAATATAAAGAGCTTCTTTTCCAAGTTCTTTAATTTTTTCTTCTAAAGCTTTAGAAGTAATACCAATACTATTTTTTTCACGAGCAGCATATATATCTACTAAAACAATATGGTCAAATTTAGTTAAAACTTTAGCAAAAGCATCTAAATGAGTTTTGGTTCTACTATAAGTATGAGGTTGAAAAATTACCCAAGATTCGTTGAAGCTTTTCTCTGAAATAGCTTCAGCAGTAGCTTTTATTTCTGTTGGATGATGTCCATAGTCATCAAACACAGAAACAGAAGCTTTTGTAGAATTTTTCGGAGCAAATTTTCCTCTAAATTCTAACCTTCTTTCTGCACCAGTAAATTCTTTTAAAGATTTTGCAATAGTTTTAGTATCTATATTGTAATAATCACATACAGCTATGCAAGCAAGTGCATTTAAAATATTGTGTTTTCCAGCAACAGATAATTCTATATGCATAAAGAAATTTTCTTTTTTATATACATCAAAGCTAGGAAAACCATTATTATCGAAATTAATATTTTTAGCAATAAAATCTGCTAAAGGATTTTCTATACCATAAGATATAAATTTAGATTTTACAATATTTTTTAAATTAAAGCAATTTTTATCATCTGCGTTTGTTACAAGTAAACCTTCCGGCTCTAATAAAAGTGCAAAATCTTGGAAAGCTTTTACTACATTTTCAAAAGTTTTATAATAATCTAAATGGTCATTATCTATATTTAAAATAATAGAAGTATTTGGGAAAAATTTTAAAAAGTTTCCATTATATTCACAAGATTCTAATATAAAATATTTACTATTTCCAATTCTATAATTTCCATCAATATTTTTTAAGATAGCACCAACTTCGATAGTAGGATCTTTTTTTGCATTTAAAAAACATATAGAAACCATAGAAGTAGTGGTAGTTTTTCCATGAGTACCAGCAATACAAATTGTTTCTTCATATTTTTTTGTAAGTAATCCAACAAATTCACCACGAGTTACTAAAGGTATATTATTTTCTTTAGCTATCTTCATTTCTGGATCATCTTCTTTTATTGCAGCCGAATAAATAATTAAGTCTGCTAATTTTGAATTTGTTAAATCGTGACCAATAGTTGTTTTTATATTATGTTTATTCAATTTATCTGTAATTTCACTATGTGCTAAGTCAGAACCAGTAACTTCAAAGCCCCAGTTATGTAATGTTTCAGCAATTGCACTCATACTGATTCCACCAATACCAATTAAATGAATTTTTTTATATTTTTCTAAATCGTTAATACTTAAGTCCAATTTATTACGCCTCCTTAAATTTTTTTTATTATATAATGAAAGAAGAAGTTTTTCAATAAAAATATATAAAAACTTTAATAATATATTTCGCTTTTAAGCTATCTATATTATTGTATGAAATAATAAAATTTATGTGTAGTAAATAAGAAAAATCAATAGGCAAATAAATTTAAAATAAATATTTTTATGAAAATTGGGAAAAATTTATTTTTTTTTGTAAAAATAGGAAGGAAAAAAATTTTTTTTGGCGAATAATATTATTGTACATAAAAAATAATATATGTATAAAAAACTTGAGAAAGAGGTGCTTAACAAAATGAAAATAACAGATGTACGTTTAAGAAAAGTAAATTCAGAAAACAGAATGAAAGCTGTTGCATCAGTAACTTTCGATGAAGAATTTGTTGTTCACGATATTAAAGTTATTGAAAGTCAAAATGGATTATTTATCGCTATGCCTAGTAGAAAAACTCCAAACGGAGAATTTAAGGACATTGCTCATCCAATCAATGCTGAAACTAGAGAAAAAATTCAAAAAGCTATATTAGAAGCTTATGAATCTCCAGAAGCAGAAACTGCAGAAGAATCAGCTGATGTTGAAGAATAAATACAATTAGGCACGATTTTATCGTGCCCTTTTTGTTATTTTTCTATAAAGTATAATGAGTATAAAATATTATACTTTATTTTTTTCTATATTAGTTTAGTATATAAAAAGATATGTATAAGTTATAAAGTTTAAAAGCTGTATTTTTTATTTGCAACATTTTAGTTAATTTTATATACTATTTAAAAAAATAAAAAAAATTAAAAAATATATTGACAAAAAAATTAATTGTGTTATAATAATTCTTGTCAGTTAATTAAGCACGCAGATGTGGCGGAACTGGCAGACGCACAGGACTTAAAATCCTGCGGTTGAATAAACCGTGCCGGTTCGATTCCGGCCATCTGCACCA
>CALXPP010000035.1 GCA_944390345.1 uncultured Clostridia bacterium | reverse complement strand
CTTTAAGTAACATACTTAAGGAAAATCCATAAAAATAAAATAGGAGAAGTTTTGAAATGGTTTTCTTTCAAGAAAAAGCAAAAGTCATTAGACAAATTTGTTTTTTATGGATTAAGGGGAAAAGATAAAAATCTTTTCTCCACTTTTAATAAAAAACATAGGAGGAAAAGCTAAAATGAACGAAAGAAAATTGTTTCAAGATATGAATTATAGAAGTTCTAAAAAGAAAAAAAGGAATAGCTTAAAAAAAGATAGAGGAATAACTCTAATTGCTTTAGTAATTTCAATAATAGTAATGCTAATCTTAGCTGGAGTAAGTTTAAATGCAGTTATTCGGAGATAATGGAATAGTAACTCAGGCACAAAACGCAACATATATGCAGAGTGTAGCAGCTTTAGAAGAGTACCTAAATTCTTATTATATAGGACATTATGAAGAAATGAATAAAAATGAAAATAAAATAACAGAATTGCAAAATTATTCAGAAAGTTCTAATTGGATATATAGTCCTAGAAGAAATGGATATGGTGCATGTGACTATGTTGTAGATGAAAATGGAAGAGCTTATTATTTAGTTAATAAATCTGCTTTACCAGAAGATATACGATCTCAAATAAAAGGTGGAGATACAGAAGGAAAAACATATAGAGAATATACATTATTAGAAGATGTTTATGGAGTAACTAGTGATTTAAAAGTTTATTACTGTAAAAATAATGATGAAATAATTGGTTGCTCTAAAGAAGAATTAGATTCAGATAATCCATTAAGAGTGGTATTCGACGAAAATAGCAAATGGGCACAATTATTAAATGAAGGAAATCCAGTTACAGCAGAAAATATTAAAAGTATAAAAAAACTATCTCTAACAGGAGATATATCAGAAGCTGATTTTAAAGAATTGTATAATTTTGTTTCTTTAAAGGAATTAACTATAAAAGATGCTAATATGCAGAGCTTAGCTGGCATAGAAAATGCAACAAGGCTTACTGATATAATTATAGAAAATAGCACTATTTCAGATTATAGTAGTTTATCCAAGGTAAGCAATATAAATTATATAAGTTTGAAAAAAATGGCAAATGAACAAATAGAAATGTTTTTTACTCAAAATACAGGAGCTGTATGGAATAATTTAGATAAAATAGAAATTTTAAATTGTAGTAATCTTCAGACAATAGAATTTATGGACTTATTAGCAACTGAAACCAAAAATGCTGTAAAAAAACTGTACTTAAGCAGTAATAATTTAATAGGCTTAAACGGAATACAAAATTATATTAATGTAGAACATTTTGAGGTTAATAGCAATAGAAATTTAACAACCTTAAAAGAATTAGAAAATATGAATAATTTAGCAAATATTTATGCAGATGGCTGTAATTTAGGAGCAAATGAAGTTTATGATGAAGAGTTAGAAAATAAAGGAAAAAATGCAGGAGAAGATTCTTTAGCTAGTTTAGAAGGGAAAAATCTTAGATTGCTTTCTATAAGAGATAATAAAAATTTAAAATGGATAAGTTATATAAAGGATATAAACTCATTAAGTTATTTATATTTAAATTCTTGTACTAATATAGTAAATGAAGATATGGCTTTAATAAAAGATAGAATTTTAGCAATAGTGGCAGGTAATAGAGAAATACCATCCAAATATCTAACTTTATTGAATACTAGTGATAGATTGGATTATAGTACTAGTAATTTAAATGATGAATCTATGGAAATTGCAGCACTTATAAATAATGATGAAATAGAGTATTTAAGTTTATATGGGTGCAAGGATTTAAGTAATAGTAAAATAAATGAGGTTTTAGCTACAACACCAAATATAAAATGTTTACAATTATATGGACTAACAAATTTAACAAGTATAGACTTTATTAGCAATATGCCAAATTTAGTAGAATTAGATTTAAGAGGAACAAGTGTAACAGATTTATCTTTATTAGAAAACTTAACAGTACAGAATAAAATCTCTGTAAAAACACTTGTACTAGATAATGAAAATATACAATTAAATACTATTCAAAAAGCTATATCTAATTGTAACAGCAGAAGCCAAAACGGATTTTTAAATAGTTCTTTAAGAGGTGGAATATTATTACTTAAGAGCTCTTTACTTAGACAATTAGGTACTTGCACAGAAATAACAAATATTTCTTGCTCTGGATATAATGGATTAGTAGATTTACAAGGAGAAGTTTTTGACTTAACTGGATGTAGTAATCTAAAAACTATTTCTTTAGGTTATCCATCTTTTTCTGTAATAGTTCCAAGTAGTTGTACATCTTATAATCAAAATGCTACACAATATGTTCCAGATTTAAGCTTTGCAGTAAATTTAGAAAGTTTAACTTTAAGTATAACTAATGTGCCACAAGAAAGCTTTGATAAATTATTTGAAAATGCAGAAGTATTAAATAAATTAAAAACAATATTTATTAGTAGCTATGATTTATGGGGAAGACCAATGTTTAATTCTATTGAAAGTTTAAATAATTTTTCAGAAAATAATGTGGTTAATTCTTTTACTTTAGATGTTTACAATTCAGATTATTTTAACCTAAAATCCTTAAAAGGAATTGAAAAGCTAAAAAATCTAACTACACTTTCAATGTATAAAACCGGAATAAGCTCTTTAAGTGGATTAGAAGAACTTACAAAACTAAATACTATAAAAATAACAGACTCAAGCATAACAGACATTTCAGCTTTAGAAAATTTAGTAAATTTAAAAGAATTAGATTTAAGCAATAATTGTTTATATGACGATTTTTATAAAGAAATAAATGGAGAAAAAGTTACATACAATACCTTTAATATTTTAAAAAATTTAAATAAAAATGGTAGTTTGCAAAAAATTAATCTATCTAATAATACTGGTTTAGTAAATAAAGATAGCTTAACTGAAGATGGAACAAAGTGGAGTGTTGATTCTATTTGGTAATTAAAATTTCACATAAAAAACATATAATTTTAAAATAATTTATGGTATAATCTTCTTGAAAATACAAAGGAGAAAATAAACTTAAAAGCAGAGGAGGATTATATGTTAAAATTTAATTTTGAAAATTCTAGTATTACAGAAGAGGCTATGAAAGAATATAGCCAAATGGTAAGCAAAATTCACAAAGATCTTCATAAAAAAGCAAATGATGAGAAGGAATTTTTAGGATGGATAGAATTACCAACAAATTATGATAAGGAAGAGTTTGCTAGAATAAAAAAAGCAGCAAAGAAAATACAAAGAGATTCTGATATTTTAGTAGTAATAGGAATTGGTGGTTCTTACTTAGGAGCTAGAGCTGTAATAGATAGCTTAACACATACTTTTTACAATGGAATGCCAAACGAAAAAACTCCACAAATTGTATATGCTGGAAATAATTTAAGCCCTGTGTATATGAATGATTTATTAGAATTTGTTGCTGGAAAAGATATTTCTGTAAATGTTATATCTAAATCTGGAACTACAACAGAACCAGCAATTGCTTTTAGAATTTTTAGAGATGTTTTAGAAACAAAATATGGAGTAAAAGAAGCAAGAAAAAGAATTTATGTAACTACAGATAAACAAAAAGGAGCTTTAAAAACATTAGCTGATGAGGAAAAATATGAGACTTTTGTTATTCCAGATAATGTAGGTGGAAGATTTTCTGTACTTACAGCAGTTGGATTACTACCAATTGCAGCAGCTGGTATTAATATAGATAAATTAATGGCAGGTGCAAAAGGAGCACAAGACAAATATTCAGATTCAAATTTAAAATATAATGATTGCTACAAATATGCAGTAATTAGAAATATGCTTTACAATTCTGGAAAAAATATTGAAATTTTAGCAAATTACGAACCTAAACTTCATTACTTTACAGAATGGTGGAAACAACTTTATGGAGAAAGTGAAGGAAAAGACAAAAAAGGAATTTTTCCAGCTGGTGTAGATTTAACAACAGATTTACACTCAATGGGTCAATATATTCAAGATGGTAGAAGAGAGCTAATGGAAACTGTATTAAAAATTGGTCAAAATAGTTCTGAAATTACAATTCAAGCAGATGACCAAAACTTAGATGGCTTAAATTATCTAGCAGGAAAAAATTTAGGATATGTAAATAATAAAGCAATGGAAGGAACAATAAAAGCTCATGTTACAGGAAATGTTCCAAATATGCAAATAGAAATAGATAAATTAGATGAAGAAAATATAGGAGAGCTAATTTACTTCTTTGAAAAAGCAGTAGCAATGTCTGGAAATTTACTTGGAGTAAATCCTTTCAACCAACCAGGAGTAGAGGAATATAAGAAGAATATGTTCCATTTACTAGAAAAACCAGGTTACTAATAAAACAAATAAAAAAGCACCTGTAAATTTAAAAGCTTACAGGTGTTTTTTTAATATCAAAATTTAATTTTCTTTTTTTTCTGACTTCTTAGTATTTTTTGTTTTTGTTTCTTTCAAGTCTTCTGTATCATCTTCTAGAGAATCTGTAATTACTTTATGTATAGTAGAAGAAAGTTTTTCGGTAGATATTGGTTTAGAATTAGTAGATATTTGAACATTATCTAATTTTTTTGAAATAACTGTAAGCTTTCTAAGTACAGCTATTTTCCAATAACCATCTTGAACTTCTTTTGCAGTTCCAGCAGTAACTAATAATGAAATTGCAAAAAAAAGTAGAGTAGAAATTGTAATTATAATTGGTTTTAAGTAAGCATCAAATCTAAGAATATTTACGATAAGCTCACTAAGAGCAACCCCAAGAGCAGCACCAATAATACTAAATACAACCATAAAAAATACTCTTTTTACTTTTATCCAAAAAATATAGTTTTTAAAAGTGTTTTCATCGTACATAGCTTTTTCTCCTTATTTTATTTTACCATTATCCATATTATATTCTTAGATAAAAATATAGTCAATATTTGTATAAAAAATAGTTTGTAATATAAATATTACAAAAAATATATAGTTTTTTATAATATTTTGTGCTATACTAATTTTGATTTTATAAATAGTAAACAGGAGGAAAATGTCAAAAATAAAGACATTAAAATACGAAAATGGGTAATATAAATGTATTTTCAGGACCAATGAGATGTGGAAAAACTCGGGAAGATTATAGATGAAGCTAATAGACAAAAAATAGCAGGGAAGAAAATTAAGGTGTTTAAACCTATAATTGACAATAGATTTTCAGAAAATAGTTTAGTAGACAGAAATGGACAAAAAATAGCTGCGATAAATATAGAAAATATAGAAGAAATAAAAAGCTATGATGCAGATGTGTATTTAATAGATGAATTTCAGTTTTTAAAAGGAGACATAAAGGCAATCCAAGATTTAGAAAGTAAAGGTAAAAAATTTTATATAGCAGGTTTAAATCTTACAACAGAAAAAAAGCCCTTTGGAAAAATGGGAGATATATTGTGCTGTGCTGATAATGTACAGATGATGACTTCTATTTGTGAAATTTGCAAGGGAGAAAATGCAATTTATAGTTATTGTAAAATACAAAAAACAGGAGATGTTTTAGTAGGCGGAGACGATATTTATATACCTGTTTGTAGTAATTGTTACAATAGATTATTAAATGGAGAAATAAAATTATAAAAAAATTAGTAGCTAGATTTTAGCTACTATTTTTCTTCTATATCTTTAGAAGTTTCTTGTGGTTTTAAACTTATTTCTGGTTCTTTTCCAAGTTCTAGTTTTTCTAGTGGAGATAGTACTTGCTTTTTAGGAGCACTGACTCTTTCTTTAGCAAAATCCATAAATTCTTCTAAAAAATTTTTTTCATCTGAAGATAAACGAACCTTAGAAATATCAGTATTTTGATAAAAATATTCGAATACATCTAAAGCATTATTAGATCCATTTACACTAAGCAAAGCTAATTTTTCTGGAGGAATTTGAACATTAGCAATAGTATGGCTATTTCTTTGAGTCATAAAGTCATTGCTATCATATTCTTTTCCATCTCTAATATTTAGTTTTAGATAAACAGCATTTTCAAGAGTGTCTGTAGCTACTTCGAAGGCTTTTTGTTTAGCTTCAAGAGGTTTTAGACCTTGTTCTTGAAATTTTTTCATAGTTAGAAAAATAAGTCTATTTATTATCCCACAAACCCCTGTACTTCCAATTGAAAAATAAGCTCTTTTTTGAGTTTCATAGCCTTTACTGTTTTCTCCAATATCAGCATTCAAACCTTTTTGTTCAATTGAGGTCTCGTATCTCCCATCTTTTCCATTTTTTAGATTTTGCAGAGGTGTGAAGTGAAAAAATCCATATTGTAGGTAATCTGCTTCTTTATCGCTTAAATTTGCATTTGAAGGATAATTTTCAAAAAATTCTTTTTCTTGTTTAGTTGCATTTGCATTAATAGTTTTTCCCATAATTTTTTACATGATATACTTTATTAATTTAAGTAATCATAAACTCCTTATATAATATTTGGGCTTTTTGGAGTGCCCATAAACCTTTAACTTTTTAAATATAAGTAAGCTTCATAAAAATCTTTTGGCATTTTAGCTTCAAACTCTAAAAATTCTTTAGTCAATGGATGAAAAAATGATACCTTATAAGCGTGAAGTGCTTGTCTAGAAATAATGGTAGAATTAGAACCATACAAAGTATCTCCGAATTAAAGAGTGTCCAATATATTTGCAATGTACACGAATTTGATGAGTTCTACCAGTTTCTAAAATAAATTCTACTAAGCTAGCATTATTTAAAACTTCTAAAGTTTTATAATGAGTTATAGCTTGCTCTTTTTCTAATTTACTATTTAAATTTATTTCTCTTTCTATAATACTATTAGCTTTTCTAGTAATTGGAGCACAGATAGTAGAACTTTTAGGGATTGGAATACCATTTACTAAACCAAGGTATTTTTTTTGAAATTCTTTAGTTTTCATTTGACGAATTAAAGTTTCTTGAATATATGAATGTTTTGCAAATATAACAATACCAGAAGTATCTTTATCTAAACGATTTACTGGTCGTATTTTTATTTTTAAATTTTTTTCCTCAAAATAATATTTAACACCATTAGATAAGCTATCTGTGTAGTGGGAAATAGAAGGGTGTATAGCTAAAGAAGCTGTTTTGTTTATAATTAATAAAGTTTCGTCTTCATATAAAATATCTAAATCCATTTTAGTTGGAATTATATTATTACTTTCTTCTTCAAAATCTAAAAAGACTTCAATTTTATCTTTAGGCTTTACAAGTTTAGAAACGAAAGTTTTTTCGTTATTTAAAAATATTTGCTCTTTGTTTTTTAAATTTGCAATAAGTCTATCAGAAAGAGAAAATTCTGCCTTTAAAATTTCCTTTACATTTAGATATTTATTATTTTGCACAATGTAAGTTAATTTCATTTTATCCTCATAATATAAATTATTAAAAAAATTATAGCATATTAGTAATATATTTGCAAACTGTGAATATATATTGAATAAGGAATTTAATTAAAGGAGAAAAAGTTATGGAAGAAATTTTGAAATATTTTCCAGAAAAAATAGAAATACAATTAAGAAATGATGTAAAAGATTTTGATAATTTAGAAGAAATTAGATTTAGAGTAAATAGACCAATTGTTTTAAAATTTAATGATATGGACAAGGTTATAAAATATCAGATAGGTACAGAGGAGGTATTAGCTATTTTACAAAGCCTATGTGAAAATTCAATTTATAGCTATCAAAATCAAATAGCAGAAGGGTTTATAACAATAAAAGGTGGACATAGAATTGGAATTTCTGGCTCTTGTGCTATAGAAAATGGAAAAGTTATAAATATAAGATATATTTATAGTTTAAATTTTAGAATAGCAAGACAAGTAATAGGATGTAGTAATCAAGTTCTTAAACATATACTAAATTTAGAAAGCAATAATATTTACAATACCTTAATAGTATCTGCACCACGGAACTGGAAAAACTACAATACTTAGAGATATTGTAAGACAATTATCTACAGGAATTAAGGAAATAAAATTTCTAGCTATTAATGTTGGAATCGTTGACGAAAGAGGAGAAATAGCAGCTATGTATAAAGGAATACCACAAAATGACATAGGAATAAAAACAGATATAGTAGAAAATGTTTCAAAAAATATAGGAATTAGAATGTTAATTAGATCTATGTCACCTAAAGTAATTGTTGCAGATGAAATTGGAAAAAAAGAGGATATTGAAGCAATACATTATGCAGTTTGTTCTGGCTGTAGAGGTATATTTACAGCACATGGTAATAATTTTGAAGATGTATCATTAAATCCAGTAATTCATAATTTAATAGAAACTCATACAATAGAAAGATTAATTTTTTTAGATGAAAAAGAAAAAGGAAAAGTAAAAGAGTTGTACGCTTTAAATAGAAAAAATGGCGAATACGAAAAAACAGGAGAAAAATAATGATTTTTTATATAAAATGCTTTGTTATATTAGCAATTATTTTACTATGTACAATTCTTGGAAATAGAAAGGCAAATACTTTTAAATTAAGAGAACTAGAACTTAAAAATATACAAGATGCCTTACAAATTTTTATAAGTAAAATAGAGTATACATATAAACCAATTTCAGAAATCTTTGAAGAAATTAGTAAAGTAGTATATTTAGAAGAAAACAACATATTTAAGAGAACAAATACTATATTAAACGAGAAAAAAAGTACAATTGCTGAAGCTTGGAATATTTCTGTAGAAGAAGAAAACAATTTAATAGCAGAAGATAAGGAAATTATAAAAATGCTTGGAAGGATGCTTGGAAAAACAGATAAAGCAGGGCAGATAGCAGAAATACAAGTGACCAATAATTTTTTAAATACACAAATCTTAAGAGCAGAAGAAGAAAAAAAGAAAAATACAAAATTATATAAAACTTTAGGAACAGTAATAGGTTGTGGTATAGGAATAATTTTATTTTAAAGAAGGGAATATGTATGGATATTAATTTGTTATTTAAAATAGCAGGAATAGGAATTTTAGTCGCTGTATTACATCAAGTTTTAAGTAAAGCTGGAAGAGACGATCAAGCTATGATGGTTTCTTTAGCAGGTATGGTTATTGTTTTAACTATTGTAATAAATGAAATAAGTGATTTATTTGCAACAGTAAGAACTGTATTTAATTTGTAAAAATGAAGGTTTCAATATTTAAAATAAAGTCTAATATACTAGCTATAGAAATTGGATTTTTGTATATAGAAAGGAATTATCTTAAAAATGAATATTATAAAAATAATAGGAATAGGATTTCTTACTTTAGTAATATCAATTTTATTAAAAGATGTAAAAAAAGAATTTAGTCTATATGCAGTAATAGTTGGTACAAGCATAATTTTATTATTATCTTTTGACACCTTAAAAAATATAGTGGAATTTTTAGAAAATTTAACAAGAAATTTAAAAGGAGATTTTATAGAGGTATTACTTAAAATGACTGGAATTGCAATACTAACAGAATATGCAGTAAGTCTATGCAAAGATACTGGAGAAACAGCTATAGCTAGTAAAATAGATTTTGGCGGAAAAATAGTATTAATAGCTTTATCTATACCGGTGATAAGTTCGACTTTAGAAGGTTTAACTAAATTGCTATAAGGAGCAAAAATGAAAAAAATTTTTATTTTTTTGATAATATTTCTTTTGCAAATAGCTCCAGTTTTTGCAAAAGAAGAATTAGTAGAAAATGAATCAGAAGAAACCTTGATAAAAAAAGCTACAGAGCAAGTAATGGAAGTAACTAAAGAAACTTTAGGAATATCGGATTTCTTAGAAGCTTCTAAAGAATATACAAATAATATCTTTGAAAATTTAAGTTTAGAAGAAATTTTTTCCAATGCAGTAAAAGGAAAAACACCCATAGATTTTTTGAAAAATAGCTTTTTTAGTCTTTTTGGAAAAGAAATATTAGACAGTGTAAGATTAATGACAAATGTATTAATAATAATTATTATACATAGTGTAATGAAAGCTATTATAGAAAATTTAGGAAATAATTCTAGTGCTAAAATAGCATATTTTGTACAATATTTGGCAATTGTAACCCTAGTTATACAAAGCTTCTCTTCTGTGATTTCTATAACTAAAGAAGCTATTTCAAATTTAACAAATTTTATGAATTTATTAATACCATTACTTAGCACTTTGATTTTAACAACAGGATGTATAACTATTTCTAATATAGTACAACCAATTTTAATTTTTTTGAGTAGCATGCTTGGCGTATTTTTTAATAATTTTTTGATTCCACTCTTACTAGTTTCTATAAGTTTATCAATAGTATCAAATATATCTAGCAAAATTGAGTTAAATAAATTATCTAAATTTTTTAAATCATCAATAGTTTGGATTTTAGGAATAATGCTTACAATTTTTACATGCTTACTTTCAGTAGAAGGAACTTTAGGTAGTTCAGTAGATGCTTTAACGGCTAAAACGACAAAAGCTGCTGTAAGTAATTTTATACCAGTAGTTGGAAAAATCTTAGGAGATACTACTGAAACAATAATTGGCTGTAGTAATATACTAAAAAATGCAGTAGGGGTAATAGGACTTATAATTATAATAGGAATTGTGCTTGTACCAATTGTAAAGATTTTAACGCTTTGGCTAGCTTTTTGTTTAACATCAGCAATATGTGAAGTTATAGCAGATGAAAAAATTGTAAAGCTTACAACACAAATATCAGATAGCTATAAAATTTTATTAGCAATACTCTTTTCTGTTTCGGCAATGTTTTTAATAAGTATTACCTTAGTGTTGAAAATTACAAATAATGTAGTGATGTGAAAGGAAAAATATGAAAGCTTGGTGCGAGAATATTTTAGTAGCAGTTATGATTAGTACTTTAATTGAAATGCTACTACCAGAAGGAAAGTCACAAAAATATATAAGAGTGGTAATAGGAATATATATTATTTTTACAATATTGCAACCTGTATTAAAGTTTACTAATACATCAATTTCTTTAGAAGATGTGCTATCTAAATTGCAAACTCAAAATAGCGATATAAGAGATATAGAAAATATAGAAAAAGATCAAGAAGATTATTTAAAAGAAATAGAAGAAAACTTAAAGAAGGAGGTAAATTAGAGTTTAAACTAATTGAAATGAATATGAAAGAAAAATGGGAAAATCTTTTTAAAAATAAAAAAACAGAAAATTTAATATTTTTTTTAGTAGTATTAATAGTAACTTTAATAATTTTAAATCAAATTTTAAAAGAAGATTCCTCTAAAAAAGATACTACTAATAATATAAGTAATACTGCTGTACTTGCAAGTTCGGAAGAAAAAGTAAATAATACAAATTTATCAAAAGATTTAGAAGAAATTTTGAAAAAAATAGAAGGAGTTGGAAATGTTAGCGTATTAATTACATATTCTGAAAGTGAGATAACAAAAGTACCAATGTATAATGAAAATAATTCTCAAAATAGTACAGAAGAAACAGATGAAACTGGAACTAATAAGAAAACTACATCTGATACAATTCAAAAAGAGGTAGTTTTAGGAGCAGATCAAAACCCTGTAATTCAAACTATAGAAAATCCAAAGATAGAAGGAGCAATAGTTACAGCAGAGGGAGCAAGCAATATAGAAGTAAAAAGCAATATAGTAGCAGCAGTAGAAGCTGCAACAGGAATAGCAACACACAAAATACAAGTATTTGAAATGAAAAAATAGATTTTTTAGGAGGTTTTTACTATGGGACTAAAAAATATTAAAATTGAAAATCAAGCTTTTTCTAAAGAACAAGGAAAAGAAGATATAGGGGATAAAGAAAAACAAAGAGATGAAGAATTAAGACAAAAAGGTTTAGTAGAGGTAAAAAAAAGGGAAAGCAAATTTAAAAACTTAGGAAATAATGTAAAAGAAATTGCTTTAGTAGTTGTAGCTATTGGATTAATAGGTTTAGGGTATTTAAACTATTCACCGGAAGAAAGTGTTCAAGTGGCAGCTTATCAAAATGAGGGAAATTTAGGAGATGCTAAATTAGTAAGTAGTAGTGCTATTGTAGAAAATGATGAAGAAATAAATAATACTAATATAGAAAGTACAAGTGCTATAAATAATGAAAATATAGAAAATACAATAAATAATAGCTCAGAAACTTCAGAAAAAACTTCTAGTGAGCAAGATTATTTTTCTTTAACTAAACTAGAAAGAGATACTATGTATTCTCAAACACTTGAAACTTATCAAAAGATGCTAGACAATGAAAAACTAACTAATGAACAAAAAGCTATAGCAGTGCAAGAAATATCTAATGTGACAGAAGAAAAAAATGCTATAAAAATATCAGAAAATTTAATAAAAAATAAAGGATATGAGGAAGTTGTAATACTAAAAAATAGTGATAATGTAAATGTAATAGTAAAAGCTAAAAAGTTAGAGACAGAAGATATTGCAAAGATACAAAATATCATTACTAGAGAGCTAAAAGTAGATTTGGATAAAATTAATATATCTTGTAGATAAAAGTTGATTTTAAAAAATGGCTTTGATATAATAAGGAAAAATATAAAAAAAGAGGCAAAAAATGCAAGTAAGTTATGATAAATTAGAAAAATATATTAGTACTAAATTAGAGCCAATGTATCTATTGTATGGCGAAGAAAAATATTTAATAGAAACAATTGTAAAAAAAATAAAAAAATCATTTGGAGAGCTTTTACTTGGAATAAATTATGTAATGTTAGATGAAACTAGCATAGATAATTTAATTCAAAATATAGAAATGCCAGCTTTTGGATACGATAAAAAATTAATAATTGTTAAAAACTCCGGTTTATTTAAAAAAGATGGCAGAAGAAAAACATTAACTCCATTGCAAGAAAGAATAATAGAATATATAAAGAATAATTATGAGATTATAGAAGACTCAAATATAATTATTTTTATAGAAGAAAATGTAGATAAAAACCAAGTATATGAAATAATAGAAAAAAAAGCGTTAGTTTGTAATATAGAATTTTTAAAGCCAATACAATTAGTAGCAAAACTAAAAAAAATATGTTTAATGTATAAAGTAAATGTTGATGATTCAACTTTGAATTATTTAATAGAGGTAGCTGGAATCGATTTGCAGAATTTGATGAATGAAATTAGAAAACTAATTGAATATGCAGGAGAAGGAAATACTATTACAAAATCTGCTGTAAACGAGCTTGCTATTAAACAAATAGAAAGTGTAATTTTTGATTTAACAGATAATTTAGGAAATAAAAAGATAGAAAAAGCATTGGAGGTACTAGATAATCTTGTTTATCAAAAAGAACCACTTCAAAGAATTTTAATAACTTTATATACGCATTTTAAAAGACTATATTTATGTGCTTTAGCAGTAAAAAATAATGTGGATGTTATTTCTGCTTTAAATTTAAAACCAAATCAAAGTTTTTTAGTTAATAAATACAAAAAGCAAACATCATATTTTAATATAGATCAATTAAGAGCTCTATTAGACGAGTTAATAAATTTAGATTATAATTCAAAAATTGGAAATATTGACATAGATATTGGATTAAGAAGTATACTTTGTAGTTATTGTAGTTAGATATAAATTATAAAAAGATAATAAAAAAGTCCTTAATTATGATGAACTGAACCCAAAAAGTTAAACAGTTTTTGATTAAGTTTATATTAGGCTAATTTTAAGGAATGAATTCTGTAAT
>CALXPP010000034.1 GCA_944390345.1 uncultured Clostridia bacterium | reverse complement strand
CTTATAAATCAATAAAACCATTGAAATATAAGCAAAAACTATCAATTTCAATAAAATTCAAAAATTGCTGATAATACTCTCATAACCCGAAGGTACAAAACCACACATAGCTACTATTACTACAACGAACTTTCAAATTTCAAATCTTGAAAATATTAACTTCCTAAATTTTCTAATTTCCATATTGCCAAAAACACAAATTACTGGTATAGTATAAAGAGAAAATAAATCAAATAGGTGATTTAATCAAATGAAAAAAGAGCAAAACAGAAAAATAAAAACTCAAGATAAAAAAACTAAAATAGATAAAAGAAATTCAAAAATATTACAATTAAATTCTGAAGAAACAGCACCAGAAAAAGCAAAAAAAGTATTATCTTTTGGAAAAGCTTGTATAGTTATATTAGTAATAATCTTGGTATCAATTGTTTTGGCAAGATATGTAACAGATGAAGATTTTAGAAACTTTGTAGATACAAAAATTTTAAAAAAAGAAGTTACTAGTGAAAATTTAAATAAGATAGATATAGATTCAGAAAATAATCCAACAATTTATGCTTTTGATAAATACATAACAGTTTTATCTAAAAGCCAATTAAAAATATATGGAAAAAATGGAAAGCAAGTAGCAAGTTTGGAAGTAAATATATCATCTCCTATTATGGATTCACAAGGAAAATATTTAGTTATAGGAGAAAAAGATGGATCAAAACTATATCTTGTAGAAGATACTAATATAGTTTGGCAAACGGAAATAGAAGGAGATATATCAAGAGTAAATGTAAACCAAAATGGATATGTAAGTATTATTGTAAAAAATACAACTTATAAATCAGTAATAATATTTTTTAATCCAGAAGGAAAAGAAATATTTAAAAAATATATTTCATCTACCTACGCTATTTGCACAGACATATCAAGCGATAACAAATATTTAGCTGTTGGAGAAGTAGATTATTCTGGTACAATTGTTAAATCAAAAATAGAAATAATATCTACATCATTAGTTATAACAGATCCAGAAAATGCTACTGTTTATACCTATGAATCAGAAGCTGGAGAGATTATTATAAATATAGATTATTCAAACAAAAAATATGCAATATGTATGTTTAATACTTATGTGCAAAAAGTATCAGAAAAAGCAAACGAAAGATTATATGATTTAGAAGATAATATAATATTTTTCGATATTAATTTGAAAAACAATATGGCAATGATAGAAAAGCAATCTTCTGGTATGTTTTCGTACGCATATCAAATGAGAGTTAAATCTACTCAGAGTAAGGCGGAGAGCCTGTATATTTTAAATAATAGTATGCCTAAAAGTGTAATTTGCTATCAAAATTATATAGGAATTAATTTTGGAAATGAAGTACAAATAGTAAATACAAACGGTTGGTTAGTAAAGAAATATACGGCAGAAAAGGAAATTAAGAGTTTAGTTTTAGGAAATAGTATAGCAGGTATAGTATATAAAGATAGAATTGAAATTATAAGTTTATAAAACTAAAGTTAGTCAGATTAAATTTGTGGAGGATAATATGAGTGTTATTAATTGGGTGGCATTTGGAGGAATACTTGTAGATTTAGTTATTATTTCAATTATTATTTCAAATGCATTTTGGGGATATAGAAGAGGTTTAGTAAATGTTATCTTTCAAGCATTGGCTTTTATAGTTTCATTGCTAATAATGTTTGTTTTATATAAACCTGTTGCAAATACAATAATGAATTCTACTTCATTAGATGAAACTTTAAGTTCAGCTATTGCATCTAATTTAACAGGAACAACTTTAGAGGATGGAGAATTATTAAATGCAGAGCAAAGTAATATTTCTACATCAGTAGTAAATTTAATCAATTCTTTTGTTACAGAGGCTTTAAATAAAGCAGAAACAGATGTAGTAGCATATGCTTCAAATCAATTAGCAAAAGTAATGATTTATACAGGTACAATGCTTTTATTGTTTATTGTATCAAGAACTTTATTAGTTTTCGTAAGATTTGTTGCAGAATTAATAGGAAATTTACCGATTATAAAAATGTTTAATAAATCTGGTGGTTTAATATTCGGAGTAATAAAAGGTTTTGTAATAGCTTATGCAATATTAGCAATATTATCCGTACTATCACCAATAATCAGCCAAATAGGAATTATTAGTGCTATACAAGACTCTACTCTTGGAAGTGCAATGTACAATAATAATATTTTACTTAATTTATTTTTTTAAAATTATAGGTTTATAGATAGATCCTTATAAAAATCTAAATATATTAATAAAGGAAATAAAAACATTGGGAAGAAGAACAAAGAAAAAAAAGAAGAATACAAAATTGAAAGTATTTATAGCCATATTTTTATTAACAATTATTATAGCATCTGGAGTAGTTACAGGAGTAAAAATATTTGAAAATGGTGGAGGATTAAAGGGATTATTAGCTACTATATTAGGAGAAGACACTAGAAATGTTAGTAATGTAGAACCAATAACAGTATTACTTTTAGGAATAAGTGAAGATTTAGATTCTAGGTTAACAGATACAATAATGGTATGTTCATATAATCCTAAAACACAAAGAGCTTCTATGCTTTCAATACCAAGAGATACTTTTATTGGAGATAGTAAAACTTCAGTGGGTGGTTATGACAAAATAAATTCAGTATACTCACGCTCAGGTGCTAAAGGCACAATAAGAGAAGTAGAAGATATAATAGATAAAGAAATAGACTATTATGCAGTTGTAAATACAAAAGCTTTAATAAATATAGTAGATATTATTGGTGGTGTAGAATTTTATGTGCCAATGGATATGGACTATGATGATCCTACTCAAGATTTACATATCTATTTAGAAGAGGGTATGCAATTAATAGATGGTGAAAAAGCAGAGCAACTTTTAAGATTTAGACATAATAATGATGGAAGTACATATCCTCAAGAATATGGAGATAACGATTATGGTAGGATGAGAACTCAAAGAGAATTTATTAAAGAAACAGTAAAACAAACGCTACAAATAAAAAATATAACTAAAGCTAACAAAATAATATCAGCAGTATTTGAAAATATAGAAACTAACCTAGATGAAGACGCAATAAAACAATATATACCTTATGCAATAGATTTTAATCCAGATGATATTTTAATGGAACAGCTTCCAGGTGCATCTGAAAAATATAACAATGTATGGATATATGAACATAGTAAAAAACAGACTACTGCATTAATGCAAGAAATAGAAAATTACTTAAATAATGTTGTTCAAACAGATGAAACGAATACAACAAATACAACAAATACTGAGAATACAACAAAAACTACTAATACAACAAAAAAATCTAATAAAAATAATACAGATTAATAAAACAAAAGCTTGCTTTTTTATAAGCAAGCTTTTATAATGATTATATAGTTTATTTTCTTTTTTTATAATATTTATTTCTAGAATGTTTTTTCTTTGGCATTAATATTATAGCAAACAATAAAATTGCAAGTCCAGCTATTATAAGATAAATACTTATATCTGTTTTTTCATATACAGTACTTCCAGCTAATAAATCAGAACTATAATTTATGTCATCAATTGAATAACTAATAGTACCAACTTTTTCTCCTGCTGAAATAGGGGCTCTTAAATTTTCGTTTAAGTTGATAGTTGGAGAGATATTATTAATATCTAAATCTTTTGAAACAATAGCATCTATACTATCTTTTATTACTACTTTCATATTTTTTGATTCTTTAGTTCCATTTTTAATTTCAATAGTATCAATAGTATCGTTTTCTTTAACAATATTAGTTTGCATATAATTTTCATAACCATAATCAAACATATTAATTGTATCTAAATATCTTTCGCTGAGACCATTTTCATTAGTAGATGAACCTAGTACAACAGTAATAAATTCTAAACCATCTCGATTGCTAGCTGCAACTAAGCAATTTCTAGCTTCTTTTGTGTATCCTGTTTTTATTCCAATAGCATCTTCATAGTAATAATTATCTGCTCTATTACTTTTATTTACACGAATTAAATCATTTGTGTTTGGAAAAGAGCGATCAGCTGAAGGATATTTATTTGTTGCTGGCAATGTATATGTAGGTGTAGAAACTATTTTTCTAAATGTTTCATTTTTCATTGCTTCTGTAGCTATTAAAAATAAGTCATAGGCAGTAGAATAATGATTTTCATTATGTACGCCATTAGGATTTACAAAATTTGTATTTTCACAACCTAATTCTTTTGCTCTAGAATTCATCATATTTGAAAACTCTTCAATACTTCCAGAAATATGCTCTGCTAATACATTAGCAGCCTCATTAGCAGATTTTACTAAAAGTGCATAAAGTAAATCTTCAATAGTTAATATTTCACCTTCTTGTAAGTTTGCATTAGAATAGCCACTTGGGACTAATTGCAAAGCATTATGGCTAACAGTAGCAGTATCTGTAAGTTCGCAGTTTTCTAAAGTTAGTAGGGCAGTCATAATTTTTGTTGTACTTGCTGGGTAGCGTACTTCTTTAGCATTTTTTTTATAGATTATTTTTCCAGTCGATAGTTCTGCAAGAAGTGCAGCTTCAGATTCAGCATTTAGTTCTGTTGCAAAAGATAAATTATTAAATATTGGTAATATTATTATAAAAATTAATAGTACATAAAAAATTTTTTTCATTAGTTTCATTAAAAATCTCCTCATAAAGTAAATATTTTAATACCACGATAATAATAACTTAAATTTTTTTAAAATTCAATAATAATTTTATAAAATTAAAGAAAGGAACAAAAAAATGAAATTTAAAAAGATAGAAATAATAGGTATAATTCTGCTAATATTTGGAATTATATATATTATTAAAATAAAAATAGATGAAAGTAATAATATGGATTTAATGTTAGAAACAAATACAAATGAAATTATAGCGAGCTCAAATAATGAGGAAAAGACTATAATAAAGGTACATATAGATGGACAAATAAAAAATAGAGGAGTTGTAGAACTCGAAGAAGGAAGTAGATTAGTAGATGCTATTGAAAAATCAGGTGGACTTACAGAAGAAGCTGATACTAGTAATATAAATTTGGCTGATATCTTACAAGATGGAGAAAAAGTGTATATTTATAGTAAACAAGAAGTTGAAGAATTAAAAAGTATAGGTAAATTAAACGAAGAAATAGATAATACAACTAAAAAAGATAATAAAATAAATATAAATACTGCAACACAAGCAGAATTAGAAGAAATAACAGGAATAGGACCGTCTTTAGCTCAAAAAATTATAGAATACAGAGAAAGTAATGGGAAATTTAAAGATATTGAAGAATTAAAAAATGTATCTGGTATTGGTGATAAAAAATTTGAAAGTATGAAATCACAAATTACAATTTAATTATGGAAAGGAATATTAAATGAAAATTTTTAAAATAGCACTAATTATTATGTGTATTTTAATCTTAGTATTTTTTGTAGTAATGCTAGTAATTGGAAACTATCTTTATAATTTTGCAATAGCTTCAAATACTTCAAAAGATGAAATTTTTCAAAAAAACTCAGAAGAAGACATTTTAAGTGAAGAAGAAATAAATGGAAGATGGATTGAAGAAAATTCAGAAAATACATATATTAGAACAAATGATAATTTAAAATTACACTCTTACGAAATTAAACATTTAAATTCAAATCTTTGGACTATAATTGTACATGGATATGGTGGACAGGGTTTGGATATGGGGAACTATGCACAAAATTTTTATCAGAAGGGATATAATGTATTAGTTGTAGATTTAAGAGGCTCAGGGCTAAGTGAAGGAGATTATCTTGGAATGGGCTGGATAGATAGATTAGACATTTTAGAGTGGATAAATTATTTAATAGAAAAAGATGAAAATTGTGAAATTATTTTATTTGGAGTTTCTATGGGAGCTTCTACTGTAATGATGACATCAGGAGAAGATTTGCCTAAAAATGTAAAGCTTGCAATAGAAGATTGTGGCTATACTTCAGTATGGAATGAATTTGAATATCAATTAGAGAAAATATTTAATTTAAATAGTTTTCCATTTTTAAATATTGCAAGTTTGGTAACTAAGATTAGAGCAGGATATTTTTTATCTGAAGCTTCTGCCACAAAACAATTAGAAAAAACAAAAATACCAATATTGTTTATACATGGAGATAGAGATGATTTTGTTCCGAGATATATGGTAAAGGAAAACTATAAATCAACATCTGGTAAAAAAGAATTACTAATAGTAAAAGGAGCTGAACATGCAAATTCATCAAAAATTGCACCTACACTTTATTGGAATACAGTAGATAAATTTATTAAAAAATATATAAATACTTAAAATGTAGTAAAAGATATAATAATGTTATAGATTGTAATTAAAAGTATAAAAAAAGTATAAGAAAACCGATAAAATCCACAGTATGTGTATATTACTGTGGATTTTTAAACTTCTATTTTGAATAAAAAGATATTTTTTGTGGAAAATAATAAGAAAATAAAGAAAGATGAGAATTTAAAAGAGGTACAAAATGTTTAATCCACAAGAAATTTACTATGAAAAAAATATAGAAAATTATGAGCTTGGAAAAGAATTGTTAGAAAAATATAAAGATGTTCCTAAAAAAATTATAGAAAATCATAATAATATTGAAGAAATGAGAAAAAAGCAAAATTCAGAATTTAGAAATATGAAGGCAAATTTAATTATAGGTGTTAGAAAAACGCATAAGTTTGTAGAAAATCATAAAGTATCTGATTATTTAGTTCCATATACTTCATCTGGTTGTATAGCAATGTGTTTATATTGTTATTTAGTATGTAATTATAATAAATGTGCATATTTAAGATTATTTGTAAATAGAGAAGAAATGTTAGATAAGATAATAAAAACCTCAGAAAAAGCAGAAAAAGAACTAACATTTGAAATTGGTAGTAATAGTGATTTAATATTAGAAAATACAATTACAAATAATTTAAATTGGACTATTGAAAATTTTTCTAAAACTAATAAAGGATATTTAACTTTTCCTACGAAATTTTCAATGGTAGATTCGATATGTAATATAAAACATAATGGTAGAATTATTGTTAGAATGAGCGTAAACCCAGAAAAGATTATTCAAGATATAGAAATTGGAACTTCTAGGTTAAAAGACAGAGTAGAAGCAATTAATAAATTAAAAGAGGCAAACTATAAGGTTGGCATTTTAATAGCACCAGTAATTATGTTTGATAACTGGGAGAAAGAATACGAAGATTTAATTATATATTTGAAAGAAAATTTATCTGTTGAAGTAAGAAAAGAAGTATTTTTTGAGATTATTTTTATGACATATAGCTATGTTCATAGAAAAATAAATGAGGAGGCTTTTCCTGATTCAATTAATTTATATAATCAAGAGCTAATGACAGGAAGAGGCAGAGGAAAATATATGTATAAAGGTTTTGTAAGAGAAGAAGGTGAAAAATTTTTTAGAGAGAAACTAAATAAATATTTTCCACATAATAAAATTCTCTATATTGTTTAATAAAAGGGGAGACTCTCCTTAAAAGGTCAAGGAGAGTCTTTAATGACTATTACATTAGACAATACAACTGCTGTCACAAATGTGATTTTATGCCGTTTAGCATGTTCTAGGATGTATTTTCCTTTGAAAATCCAATTATTGCCTGAAACAATTAAAAGCTCTGGATACTGTTTATGCAAGTTAAAATATTCTTCAATCTCTTTAATTCTTGACTCTTTTAAACCCTTAAAAGAAAAATATTTTAATATTTTAGTTACATTGTACTTACTAACCCAATTATCATCAACTACAAATATACCATTATCCATAAGCCAAGCATTTTCGTTAATACAAGCTTGGTAAAATGCATCCTTTTGATTAGGAGTGATTTTTGAGTTCCAAACTTCAAACTGACTTTCAGTCATATCTTTTTTCTTCTGATTGCAAGCTTTGCAACAGGGAATAAGATTATTTGGAATACTTATACCGCCCCAAGTTCTAGGATACATATGGTCAAGTGTACGAGTTTTATTATTTAACTCGTTATTGCAGTATAAACAATATCGATACCCATATAGTGTATAGGTTAAATTGTACATCAGATTTTCAAAGTTAACATATCCTTTTATAAAAAGTTTATTATGACTCACATATGCATAGCCATTTTGTCCCCTATCTCTGTAAAAATAGCGTTTTGGTAACCGTATATTCATAAGTTACTCCCTTCTATGTGAGCACACCATAGTTCCATATTTATAATATAAAAATTTTTACAATATGTCAATTAAATATATATAAAAACAGACAAAATATGACAAATTAAACTATTTTATAGTATAGCTTACAATAGCATGATTGTCTAAATTGTCATGAATAACAATATTATCAATTATTAAATTATATTCTTTATTTAAATTAGTTCTATTTAACATTACTATTGCTATGGTATTATCTGGATTTTTAAAAGCTGTTACTTCAATGTCTGTAGAATATCTACTAAATGCAATTCTTTTAGCAAATGGTTGAATAAATTTACTAAAATGACCGATATAATAAAATGTTAAATTTTTAATATAATTATCGTTGGCTCTATTTAGCATAATAGGTGCATTGCAGTAATTTTTTTGATGATTTGGACCGCCTTTATAGTCTAAAACCATATTCCAGTCAATGTAGCCATTAATACCAGCATTTAAATCACCTAAAATGTCGTGTCCATAGATTTCTGCATTATTTACTTCATCTTTACTCTTAAACTTAGAATATCCAGTACAACCTTCTGTGTGAATTAAAAGCTTTTCTGGAATAGCTTTTTGTGTTAAATATATATTTTCAAAATGATCACCTGTGTACCAATGAAAAGCAATACCAGAAAAAGCAGAAAAAGCAGAAGTGTTAACAATTTTTTGAGTGGTACGCGTAAATAATTTTTCTTTATTGTGATCCCATATTAATAATTTCGTAGTGATATTGTTGAATTTAAAAGCTGGATAAAGATAATTTACAGCAAAATCAATCTCTTCTTCTGGAGTATAAATACATGATTCCCAAATCTGCTTAGCATTAGGCTCGTTCTGTATAGTAATATATGATATATATATTTTTTCTTTCTCATAAGCTTTTATATATTTAACTAAATAATTTGCCAATGTTTTATAATATTTCTTAATAAGCTTTCCACCAGAATAAAGACTCTGATTAGTTTTCATAAACTTAGGTGGACTCCATGGAGAAGCTAAAAATTGCAAATTTGGATTTATTTTTTGAGCATAGTGGATAGCAGGAATAATGTAGGCATAGTCTGGTTTTATTGAAAAATCAGATAAATCTTTTTTATTACTATAAGAATAAGACTTAAGAGAAAAATCAGAACTTCCTATTGTTAAACGACAAAGTGTGTATTGAAGGCCCTCTTTAGAAAAATATTCTTTAAATAGATTGTTTGCAATTTTATTTGGTAATTGATTAATTGCATATGAAGTCGCTTCAGTAAAAGCTCCTCCAAAGCCTAAAAAAGTTTGATAGTGTATACTTGGGTATATTTGTATTACTTGCTTTTCAACCGAATTAGTATAATTTTGAAATTTAATATTTTGAGTTTCTTTAAAAAATAAATTTCTTTTATAATTTGTCTCTATTTTAGTAATTTTCATAAAAATCCTTTCAAAAAGTTTAAAAAAGTTTAATATATTGTATGCTGATATTTATTTAAATAAACTATTATAAAGAATTTTAATAAAATATTTCTAAAATGTTTAACAAATATTTTAGAAATATTAACATTTATCAAAAATTTGCTGTAAAATATCATAAATAAAGCTTAAACAATATGAAGAAACACATTATATTGATATAATTATTATATAAGGAGAATTAGATATGAAAGTAGAAATAAAAGCAAATATTTTAAAGGATTTAAAAAATATATGTATTACAATAGATGCCCCAGAATTAACAGAAGAGGTACAAAACATTATTGATTATATTTCCAATATAAGTAAAAAACAGAGCCAAATTATTGCTGATAAAGACAACAAAATATACATTCTTGAATTAAAGGATGTGATATGTTTTTTTAGTAAAGATAAATATAATTATGTAAGAACAGTAAATGGTATATATAGGATAAAAATGAAACTATATGAGTTAGAAGAAGTTTTAGATAAAAACGATTTTATAAAAATTTCAAATTCTTGTATTGTAAATATAAATCAAGTAGAATGTTTTGATATAAGTATTCTTGGAACTATTGTTGTAAAATTAAAAGATGATACAAAAGAAAATGTATCTAAAAGGAATATCAAAAAGGTAAAGCAAATGTTAAAAGAAAGGAGAATTTAAAATGAAAATATTTGTAAAAAAAGTTTTAAAAATAATTCTAGTATTTTTAATCTCTACAATAATAGCATATTTAATATTTACAGGTAAAAGTATATATGATTGGAGCAAAAGAAATTATGTACCTTTGTTTAAGTCTGAAGAAGCTATAAATAATTATGTTTACTATGAATTAGATAGTGAGTATATCCAATGGCTAGGAGAAGGAGTAGGTATGATTGCTGATATTATGGAAGAAACAAAAACAGAGGATCTGAGTGAAGAAAATTTAGCTTTAAAATATGACTCTTTAGGATATGCTACTTGGGCAAATACATATTTAAGAATAAATGATATATCAGTAGAAAATATAAATATATCAATTCTATTAGGAGTAGCAATTACAATCGCTTATATTGTAATTACTAACAAAAAAATTAAGTTAGTATATAAAATCTTAATTGGCTATGTAGGGATTATGATAACTTTTCCACCCATTTATATGTATACCTGGACATATAGATTTTGGAGTTTAAAAGAGACATATTTAGATGAATATTCAATACAATTTTATATAGTATATACAATATTGTTTGTATTAATATATATTATAAACTATATAATTGGACTAAAAATTGCAAAAGATTTGAATGCATCAATTAAAAATTAAAAAATAGAAAAACAAGATTGAATAAATATAAAAAAGACATTTCATTTTACATATGAAGTGTCTTTTTAGTCATAGATAAATTATCCTAATAAGCAATAATATTAAGTATTTTTGGTAATAGTATACTCATCTAAATTAGGTAATGCTATATCTTTTTCAGTAACAGTATCAAAAGATACTTCAAAATCTTCGTTAGTATAATGAGTCGTTATAATAGTTTTAAAAATATCTTTTCTGTTAATAACAACACCTGTTGATGCATCTATATATAATTTTATTATATAGTTGTTAGAGGTTAAAGATATGATGTAAGTCGCTCTATTATTAATATTTTTTTGCCCTAGATACTTATATTCTATTTGTGAATCATTTATTTCATCGAATGGCCTACCATATTGACTGTATTCAGTAGTATGAAATTGGCTAGATTCAGTAGCAGTTTTTTCGCTATTATTAAAGAAATAACCTAATGAGTTATTATAATCAACCCAAGTAACTAAATCGCCATTTTTGTAAACTGTAGAGATATTATCTTTATTGTAGTATTCATATTTATCATCTTCTACAATTGAAGTTAGTTTAAAGTTATTATAATTATTTCCATTAAGTATTAAAGCTTTAATTTCATCTCTGGATTTAACATTACTTTTATCTAAAAAACCGTCAAAATTTAAAGTAATTTCTCTGATGATAATAACTAACAACAAAATTATTAGAATCGATGCTAAAACAACAAGAATTTTTTTCTTCATATTTAATTCCCCCTTTTAGTTCAGTTTAAATAAAGATAAGTTAAAAGTCAATATTTAATATAGAAATTAAATACATATACAACAATTTTCGATGAATTTAAAAGAAAAGAAATAGATAAAGTGAATAAATATTATTTAATTGAAAATTTAATATCAACAAATAAACTTATGAAGAATAATGAATAAAATGAAAGATAATTTAAAAAGTTTGAAACCTGAAACCATTGATATATAAATGTTTAACAGCAACTTACAAAACACTTACAAAACAAAAATGAACTTAACATAAAATGTTTTGTAAGTTGTTTGAAATTAATAAGAATTAAAATTAATATAATGAAAGTGAAAAGCCTTGATACTCTAGTGATATACAATATATTGAAGAAGAATAAAAAAGACATTTTTCGTTTGAAAAATGTCTTTTTATGGTTGCGGAGAAACAATCAAATGGCTTAATATCAAGTGTTCTTAAGATTTTGTTTAGTTAATTGTTTAGTAAATATAAATTAATAAAAATTAACAAAAGTTAGAGAGTATAAAATTATGTAATAACTAATTATAAATAAAATATACAAAAAATAGTTTTAAATAAAACATAGAGTAATAAGAAATAATTTTATATATTTTTAATAGAATTTATATATAATTATTTAATTTCAAATTCATTTGAATAATAACCTTCTGGCTTTTGATTAGATGTATAACTAGCTTGATTTTGAGTGATATATGCTCTATATATTCCAGGTTCTAGCTCTCCATATATTTCAGTCCAATCTAAGTTCATATCTTTATAATATAGTATAGAACTACTGAATCCGCTTTTATATTTTATTTCTGGAAGAAAATTAACATCTTTCCAAATATCATTATCTTTTTTTTCTAACCAAAAGCAATCATTCCATTGACCTGGATTTCCACCTGTATTAGTAATTCTAACTTTACATCCAGTTCTAGATATACTGTCTTCTAGTACTTCAATATTTACACCATTTTCATTGAAGTAGGCATCCTCTTTCTTTAAATCAGCTTCGCTATATGTTACATTATTATTATTAGGAATATGAGTAACATTACCAGTAGGTTCTGTACTATTTTCTATGGGGGTAAGAGTTTTATCTACAAGATTAGTATCAGAAATAAAATTTACATCATCATTATGTATCCATTCTTCTTCTTGTTTATTTTCTACTAATATTTTTATAAATATAGAAGCACAAATAACTAGTATAATTATAACCAATACTATAATTATATTTTTTTTCATACAAACCTCCTTGAAATATATTATTTTATTTATAATAACATTTTTTTTTAAATAAATCAACTTGCAATTAAGTAATTTACTAGAGTAATTGCAATGAAAAATGATTGCTGAAATTAAAAATTGACTATGATAAAATAAAAGAAGGTGCTTAAATTATCTGAGAGACAAAATAGTATTTTAAATTGTTTCGGCACCATAAAAAATGACACACTTATTGATTAAATTAAGGAGGAATAATATGAAAAGCTTTTTAAGTAAACGGTTTTTTGCATTTGCATTGGCAATGCTTGTTACCTGCATTATGCCGATGAATGCTTTCGCTGCATCAGAAACAGAGCAATACTTACTGGAAAATGCAAATGTGACATATGATATCGCAACTGAAGAAGTTACATATGAAGATGTTATCTATGTTGCATCTGATACAGAACAAGTTAATAGCGAAAGTGCAAACTTATCGGAAACACAAGAAGCGAGAGCAAATGGCGATTGGGGAACCATTGACAACACTACCGGAAGTCCATATCGGAATATATGTTGGGTAAAATCAACATTTTCAAATGGAGAGGTTATGTATGGTTCTGGTGTTTTAGTGGATTTTGATGTTATGCTTACATCCGGAGAACTTGCTTATTCTCACAATAATGGTGGATGGGCAACACAAATTGAAGTTGTACCAGGAAAAAAGGGTAACTCAAATCCATTAGGAACAGCTTTTGCAACAACAATGACAACAAATAACAGCTGGATAAACAACAGGTCGTGGAACTGGGCTTTAGTTGATTTAAATAACAGTTTCAGCACATATCAATTATATACATCTTACACTAATCCTAGTGATATGTTGTTAAAAAATATTGTTGAATATGTGTATCCAAATAACAGTAATCAATTCTATAGTGAAACATTCATTATAAATGCAACTGATACTAAGATTAATCACTATGCAGCGATTAATGGTACCGGTGGAGCTATTATAGATTCGTCAAACGCAAGACTGGTTGGCATTGATACAGGGTATACAGTAGTGCCAATGAACGGTGAGAGCGAGTATAGAGAATCTGTCAGAATTAATGGAGATTTATACAATAGAATTAGAGCCCACTGCGGAAACTAAAAATCATTAAATCCCAGTACTAATATAAAATGTTAAACAATAGTTAATAACAGTAGACAATAGCTAATAATAATTGATGAGTGTGTTATTTCACAGGAGAATTTTGGCTTTCAAATTTTCCTGTGTTTTATATAATAAATATATTAATATAAGATAAAGAAAATTTGTAGTTTTAAATTATACTTTTAAAATATTTGTAGCAAGATTATTAATTAATAAATTTTCACAAATTTCTTCTAAAAACCTTTTACTAGTAAAATAGTAGTTATCATATTCAAAACCAAAAATTATTTCAAAATTCTTTTTAGATTTGTTTATATC
>CALXPP010000033.1 GCA_944390345.1 uncultured Clostridia bacterium | reverse complement strand
AATATTTTAATTAAATTATTGTTTCATTAAGTTCAAAATCGTTTTTAAGCAATTTTAATTATTGAAATGTAAAATTATCATTTATTATATAAATATTATATAAATTTTGATTTTAATGAATTTTGTTTGCAGATTTATATATTCTAATTAATATAATATTTGCATTTTGTACTATAATCCAATAAGTTCTATAATAATTGCAATAACTGTATTATAACCTAAAAACATACAAAATAATGACCTTCTAAAATCGATTTTAAGCCGTTTTTATTTTTTAGGCATATAATTTGTTGTCCGTAAAATAAGGCGAATATAGAGAAATAGGCACTTTGGAGATTTTTGAAAAATTTTCATACAATTTAATATATAAAAATAAAAAATATATAATAAGAAAAAATTATAGATATAAATTTAAAAATATAATAAGTAAAATAATTATAGTAATGAAATTATATAAGTAAACCAAAAAAATGTCTTAAAATTGATTTTAATAAGTCATAAAAATATTGATATAAAGATAATAACAAAGATTATAATAATAATGAATATAATATAGATATAATAAGAAAATAAAGATATATAAATGAATATTAGTATGTATTTAAACAGCTAAAAGCCTTGAAATAGTAGAAGTAGAGGTTTATAGCTGTTTTATATATTGGTCCTACTCCTTTTTGCACAAAACTTTGATTTTGTGCAATGTTGTATAATACAAATTAGACCTTTATTTTTACTTTTCTTCTATCTCTCTATAAATTTTAATGCTTTTCTCTTTATTGCTATTCCCCATAATCTTTTTATTGTTATATAGAAAATTATATTTTATAATAATAGATTATTTTATCAAATTATTTTTATTATCTTTTTACATTTTTATTTAAAAAATTTTTTAATTTTATTATTTAAATTTTATAATTAATTTAAAATTCTAATCCATTTCCCTACTTCTCTTATGCAAATAGAAAATAAAAAGAACATTTATCAAAAGATGTTCTTTTTTTATTTTTATTTACTATATTTTTCATTATATTCTTCTTCAAATCCAAATAGACCTTGTCCCAGACTTACAGGGAAATATCTAGGTCCTATTGTAAATCCCCATCTTTTATTGTCTTTATCTCTAAAATATATTAAATAGTCATTAAAAACAGAAGCCCATTCTATATCTTCAAATTTCATTTCTGCTTTTGGATATTTAATATTGAAATAAGCTGTTGCAGATAATCTTGCTATTTGCATTGGAATAATTCCCTTGACCCATAAATTTACTAGTACAGTTAAAACTATAATGAAAAGTGCTATTATAGCTAAAAATATTACTATTTTCTTTTTACTCATAAAATCCTCTTTAAAATATTATTTATTATTACTCAAATACTTTTCCATAATATTTATAAATTCTTCATTATTTTTTGTGTTCATCATTTGACTCATTAATTTTTCAGTCATTTCTGCTGTTCCTATATTAGACATTGATTTTCTAATCGCATAAGTCATAGTTAGTTCTTTTGGAGTTAGCAATAAGTCTTCCCTTCTTGTTCCTGATTGATTTATATCTATTGCTGGGAAAATTCTTTTTTCAGCTAGACTTCTATCTAATTTTACTTCCATATTTCCAGTACCTTTAAATTCTTCAAAAATAACTTCATCCATTCTACTTCCAGTCTCTACTAAAGCACTAGCAAGAATTGTTAAGCTTCCAGCATCTTCTGTGTTTCTTGCAGCTCCAAAAAAGCGTTTTGGTTTATAAAGTGCACTTGGGTCGAATCCTCCAGATAAAGTTCTACCAGATGATGGAATTACAAGATTATAAGCTCTTGCAAGTCTTGTGATACTATCTAATAATATAACTACATCTTTCTTTTGTTCTGTTAATCTTTTTGCTCTTTCTAAAACCATTTCTGCAACTTTTACATGATGTTCTGGTTGCTCATCAAAAGTAGAATATATAACATCTCCTTTTACAGAACGCTTCATATCTGTAACTTCCTCTGGTCTTTCATCTATTAAAAGTACAATTAATTCTACCTCTGGATTATTAGCTGTAATACTATTTGCTATTTTCTTTAATATAGTTGTTTTTCCTGCTTTTGGTGGAGCAACAATCATTCCTCTTTGACCTTTTCCAATTGGACACAATAAATCCATTAATCTCATTGTGTAATCTTTAGGATTAGTTTCTAATTTTAATTTTTTATTCGGATATATAGGAATTAAATCATCAAAGCTTTTTCTTCTCATAGCTTTTTCTGGATGTTCTCCATTTACTTCTCCTACAAAAATTAAAGCTGGGAATTTTTCTCCTTCTTTTGCTTGTCTTTTAATTCCTTTTATTTTATCTCCTGTATCTAATCTAAATCTTTTTATTTGAATAGGAGAAACATATACATCTCTAGGCGTAGATAAATAATTATCACCTCTTAAAAAACCATATCCGTCTGGTAGTAGTTCTAAAATTCCTTCTACATATTCATCAGTATCGCTAGTTATAGTGTATTCCATATCACCAGAATTATTTTCTTTATTATCAGATGAATTAGAAAAATTTGTATTAGTAGTGTTTGTAACAATATTTTTATCTTCTAATTTTGTTTCTACATTTGATTCTTCTACATTTTTTAAAGCTTCTATTAAATCTGCTTTTCTTTTTAACTTACTAATATTTTCAATTCCGGCTTTTTCAACTAATTGTTTTAGTTCAATAAGTGAACATTTCTCTAAATCCATAAATTGCCCCCTTGTTTTATAAAATAATTTAATTTTTATTTATTTCTTTTGGAAATTATAATAGAAAATAATCAAAAAATGAATAAAATTTTATACTAAATATTATAAAAAAAGTAAATTAATAAAATTCTATAAGCAAAAAGCTATAAAATAGCTATTTGCTTACATCTATATAAACTCTTTCATTTGGCATATACATATCTAATTTTTCTCTGGCAACTTTTTCAATATATTCAGGAGTATTTATATTTGCTTTTGTTTCCTCTAAAGCTGCTTTTTCTTCGCTTAATGCTGCTATTTGGTCTTCGTAGTAACTTTTTTCTGTTTGATATGAATTTAATTTTATTTGCTGATTTATAAAAGTATAAACAGCATAAACAATGAATATAGTCATTAATATTTTATAAATTTTATGTGATTTAAAAAATTTCATCCTATGTAACACTCCAAATATATTTAAATTTCTCTATAATAATATACTACAAAGTTTTATAAAATCCTTTAATTTAAAGCTTTTTTATATATTTTTTGATAAAAATATATGGTATTTTTATCAAATTTACAAAAAAACTTAGTATTTTTTTACAAAACTTTGCAATTATGTTTAATATTATAACATATGGTTTGCTAATTGTCAAAAAATAGAGTAAAATTCCTAAAAAAATTGCTATAAATACATAAAATCTAATTTCTCCTATACAAAACTTTAGTATAAAGCATAAAATTAAAATTCCTGCTATTATTAAAAATATTATATCTTCTATCTGAGTTACAAAATCACTAGTTTTAAAATTTTTACGAATCACTCTAAAAATATCATATATACTACCAATAACTATTCCTAATAAAAAAAATAAAATAAAAATTTGTCCCTGTGTATAGGATAGCATACCTCTCCCTACTTCCTATTAATTATTTAAAAATCTTTCCTAAAAAACTTGTATGCTCTTTAAAGTTTTCGGAGTTTGAATATGCTAAGCTTGATATATTTCCATCGATACTAAAGTCAGAGGTGTCAATATTTAATTTATTTACTCTTAAATTTTCTCCTTTTATAGTGAGCAATCCTAAAGTTGTTTGTACAATTATAATTTGATCATCAAAACTTAATACATCTTTTACTCCAGAAATATTTAATTTTTCTCTATTCTCTAAAACTATATTTTGCATTTCATTAGTAAAATTTTTTTCTTCCATAAAAATACCTCCCTTATTCTTTTAAAATATATATATTCTTTTTTTTAGAAAATAGAACAAAAAAGCCTTTGGTATAAACCAAAGACTTTAAAAATTTTGCATAATTTATTTATAGGTTATTCATAAGATTTTAACTACTAGAAAACTAGTAATTTTCTGTTTCAAAAAATTTTTGATGTATAGCCTTAACAGCTAAATCAGAGTCATTAACATCTACTAGTACAGATATTTTGATTTCTGATGTTGTAACCATATGCATATTAATATTATTTTCATATAAAGCTTCAAACATACTTGCTGCTACACCTGGCTTATTAGCAATTCCAACTCCAATTATAGAGACTTTAGATAAATTTTCTGAGTGTAAAATTTCCTTTGCACTAAGTTTTTCTTTGTTTTCTTCTAATATTTCTAAAGTTCTTGCTAAATCATTCATTTTTACAGTAAATGCAATATCTTTTGTTATATGTTCTCCAAAAGATTGTACAATAATATCAACATTTATCGAATTTTCTGATAATAATTTAAATAGTTGATAAGTTTTTCCTATTTTATTTTCTAATCCAACTATTGTTATTCTAGAAATATAGTCATCTTTTGTAACACCATTTATAGTTAGATCTTCTAAAAATGATTCTTTATTTGTTACTAGAGTTCCTAAACTTTTTCTTTCAAAAGTTGATTTTACATATATAGGAATATTATATTTTTTTCCTATCTCTACACATCTATTGTGAAGTACTTTTGCTCCCATACTAGATAATTCTAACATTTCTTCATAAGATATTGTTTTTATTTTTTTTACTGTATCCACAATACGAGGATCTGCGGAATATACTCCATCAACATCTGTAAAAATATCACATCTTTCTGCATCTAAACTAGCTGCTAAAGCCACTGCTGTTGTATCTGATCCGCCTCTACCAAAAGTTGTAATATTTCCATTTTCATCTATGCCTTGAAACCCTGCTACAATCACAATATTTCCTGTTCTTAAATATTCATTAATTGTTTCATTATGAATATAACGAATTCTACTATTAGTATAATTGCTGTCAGTCAAAATAGGAATTTGCCATCCACATAAAGACACCGCATTATAATTTTTGCTTTTTAATAGCATTGCAAGTTTAGCTATTGTAATTTGTTCTCCAACAGAGACCAAAACATCATGTTCTCTTGGGTAAACTTTCTTTGTAACTTCTTTTTCTTCTGCAATTAATCTATCTGTTGTTTTTCCTTGTGCGGATACCACAACAACTACTTGATTCTTTTTGTTTATTTCTTCAATAATATGTTCTGAAACTTTTTCTAATTTTTCTAAAGTTGCTACTGAGCTTCCTCCAAATTTTTGTACAATGATTCCCATAGTTGTACCTCTTTATAATTAAATCACTGCATAAATAATTATTTCTAAATAAGCTTTCAATAATTTTTCTGTAATGATTAATTTATTAAAAGTAAGATTTAAATTTAAACCTTACTTAATTTATTATATTCTATTTATTTTTTTATGTGACTTAGTCTACGCCTTCATCACAGCCTCCGCCTCTTACATCTCTTACATCTGTTTTATAATAATCACTGTTAGGATTTCTGCAGTCTCCACCTTCATTGTATTTGCACCATTTACATTTTGCCATATTTTTCACCTCCTTTATTTTATTTATTTTTATTATGAATTATCATTTTTATAAAGCTGTTTTAGATAAGCAATCATAAAATTGTTTAAATCTCCATCCATAACTGCTTGAACATTTCCCACTTCATAATTAGTCCTATGATCTTTTACTAAAGTATATGGACAAAAAACATAAGAACGAATTTGGCTTCCCCAAGCAATATCTTTTTGGTCTCCTTTTAGTTCTTCTATAGTTTGCTTATTTTCTTGTTCTTTTAAATTAATTAGTTTTGATTTTAGCATTGTCATTGCTGTCTCTTTATTCATTTGCTGAGAGCGTTCGGATTGACAAGCAACAACTATATTAGTAGGTATATGAGTAATTCTAACTGCTGAATCTGTTTTATTAATATGCTGTCCTCCAGCCCCAGATGCTCTATAAGTGTCTATTCTTAAATCTTCTGGATTAATATTAATTTCTATATCCTCTTTTATCTCTGGTAATACTTCTAGAGAAGCAAATGAAGTATGTCTTCTTCCTCCACTATCAAAAGGTGAAATTCTAACTAATCTATGAACTCCCATTTCCCCTTTTAAATAGCCATAAGCATTTTCTCCAGAAATGAGTGCTGTTACACTTTTTATTCCAGCTTCTTCGCCAGGCAGATAATCTAGCTCCTTTACAGTAAAGCCATTTGCATTTGCCCATCTTGTGTACATCCTATATAACATTTCAGCCCAATCTTGAGATTCTGTACCACCTGCCCCAGGATGAAGTGTTATAATAGCATTATAGCTGTCATATTTTCCAGAAAAAAGCATTTCTACTTGTAATTTTTCTATTTCTTCCTCTAAACTTTTAGTTGAGTTTTCTAATTCCTCTTCAAGTATTTCATCTTTTTCTTCAAGTAATAAATTATTTAATTCTTTTAAATCTTTAATTTCTGTATCTATTTTAGTAAAAGTATTAATTTTCTTTTCAATATTTTTAATTCTAGAATATACACTACTAGATTTTTGTGTATCTTGCCAAAAATCTGGCAAAGTGGTCTCTTCTTGAAGTTTAGAAAGTTCTTTTTGCAAATTTTCTAGGTTAATTGTTTCTTTAAGTTTTAATAATTCATCTTTTATACTATTTAACTTTTTTAAGTTTTCATCTAAATCGAGCATTAATTATTTATCCCCTTCGATATTGGTCCAATTCTTTTAGTCTTTTATTGCATAGTCTAGCCTTTTCACCATCTTTATTTTTTAAAGCACTACGAAGCTCATTTTGAATAGCTATTTTTAACTCATCTATTTTTTCTTCGCTATTCTTTACTTCATTCAATAAGCTTTGATAAGATTCTTCAGAACCGGTTTCTTGCAATTTTTGAGCTATAGTTTTACTAGCTAGTCTCTTTTCTTCGTTTTCTTTATTTTCTTGAACTATAAATTCCTTTTCTTCTTTAACAATTTTTGATAAATAAATAATTACACCTATTACAAAAATTATTATTACTACGATAAAAAATATTATCATAAAAAATCCCTCTTTTATTTACTAAAATTATAATAATATTATACTTTTTTATTCTCTTAAAGTCAATGATTTATATAGCTATCTATTTATTTTAAGTAAAATTATAAAAATTTTTGATTTATATATAATTTACTTGCAAATACTTTCTCCTGTTAGATAATTTATGTAGGTATTTTTACCTGCTTTTCTATCTTTAATTAGATAAATTTGATTATTTATGCAAATCTCATACTCGCCTAAAATAGCTAGTTTTTTATCATAACCCAATTTTATATTTTCATTTTCTAAATATTTAAATTCTAAATTATTTACATTTAAAAATTCATTTAAAGTATTTACAAAAAAGTAAGTTAAATTCCAAACAGCATATACATTTGTATCATTTATAATACCGTGTGCTTCAATTTTATTTCTAAAAGCTAAAAATAAATCAATTAATCCTTCAAAAGTAATTTCTTTTCCTTCAATATTAATATTTAACAATTTACTTAGATAATATGTAACTAAAACCTCATCATCTTTAGATAGAGAAATCTTATTTTCTCTAATTTTTCTATATAATGGATGCTTTTTATTTTCGAAAATATTTACTAAAATTTGTGTTAAATAACAAGAAGGATTATCTTTTATTATAGTATTATTTATTCTATTTGGTAAAAAGTTTGAATTTGGATTAATTGCGTAAGAATAATATTGGACACTTTTTGCCATTACAGTTAAATAATTAAAATATAAAAGTATTGATTGATATGCAGATTGATTTAAAAAGGCATTTTTATACATTTGCATTAAATAATCATTTTTTGGCAAATAATCCATTTTTAAATTTTTTTGTCTTGCATTAAAATTATTTATATAAACATTTTCCAAATTTTCTAATATTTTATCTTCTTTTTTTTCAGTTATATCTTTTTTATTTTTTAAGATAAAATTATATATATGTTTTGTATTTGTTTTCTTTAGTTTTGGCACTTCAAAAAAGTTTTCTATAAATTCTACTACTGAATCAATATCACATATTTTAATATCACTTCTTAAGTTTAAAGCATCACTTAATTTTGTCTTTTTAAAACTTTTTCCAGTAATTATATGATAAATTTTTACATTATTAAAGTCTATACTAGCTATTGTATTTAATATATCCTCTTCTGTAATTACTTTTAATTCGTGTACTACAGCTATTGTATTATCTTCTATTAAATTTCTAATTCTTTTATTTTTAATTTTTTCAAAATCTTGCATATTTATATAAATATGATTTTTATTAATCTCTTGTTCTAGCCTATTTTGTAGATTTAAAGAATCTGGTGTTCTTTTTCCTTTTATTAATATAAAGCTTAGCTTTGTTTTTTTATTTATTAAGGCATTGAATTTTAATTTTAATATTTTTTGTGATATTTTTTCTTCCTTTATAAAAATATTTGCTAATACTAAATAAATAATTGCAGTTAAAATAAAGGTTAATGCAATATCTACAATTGCTGTATTTTCTTTTGTTATATAAAGCACTACTAAAATCTTTAATATTTCTATAATTACAAAATATTTTTTTGTTTTATAAATAATAGAGTTTTTATATTGATTTAAAACATTTCTTATATTTTTAGAATTTGCAAATCTATCTAAACAAAAAATAGCATAAATTATATCTATTCCTAAAATAACAACTATTATTTCTAAATATTTATATATATCTAAGTAAATAGCAATACCAAGATTTATAGGAAATATTATATTTATAAAGATCAGTTCAAATATAAAGCTAAGTATTATTAATATTAAATTATTTTTTAAATTTCTTTGTTCCATTTATATTACTAATACCTCCTTTATATTTTTGTGTAATATCTTGATTTGATAATCTTTTATCTATATTTATTGTTATAATTGTATCTATTACTTTTCTTTTGCCTGTTTCATAATTTAATCTTTCTCTATATAAGTCTTTTTCTTCGTCATCTTCTTTTTCTGTTACAGTATTTGAATATAAATAAATTTCTCCTTTATCTTTCGAAATAGCTGTAATATCTTTCGAAAAGATTCTATGTATAATATCATCTTCTTTTATTGTAAAATTTAACTCTTCAAAATCTTGTATTAAAGTACAAGTTATATCAAATAAAGGCATAACAATTGTTTTTGCTAAATCATAAGAAATTGATCCATGTGCAGCTAAATTATTTCTAATATCTGCAATTATTTTTGAAAGATCTTCTATAAAATAATAAGTCTCATTTAATCTTTTATTTTTTAAATTTAATATTTTTCTTATTTCTATTATAGATGAGATTAAATCTTTTGACTTTACTAATCTTCCCTCTTCTGAATCTCCTATTTTATATTCTTTATTAAAGTTTGAAGAATTAATACATTTTCTCCAAGAAGCAAGCGTTCCAGATTTTACATCTGTTTTATCTACCTTTTCTGGTGCATCAATTATTACCTTTAATCCTGTATAATGAATTACATATTCACTCATCTTTAATAAAGCATAGAAATATTCTATATGATTAAAAGAATTTAAAATGGAATTTAAAGCATATTTTATATATCTATTCTTATCTGATTCAAATTTACTTAAATCCTCTTTGGAAGCATTTTTATAAGCTGCTAAATAATTTTCTTTATCTTTTTCTTTTACAAAATTTAGTAAAGTATAGCAATTTTTCTTTAAAATATCATCTTGATTTGTTAGATTAACAATATGTATAATCTCTTTAGTATTAATCTTTCTTACATATCTATAAGGATACTTTTTAGATAAAGTTTTTCCAAGTTTGGTTTGTATATCTTTTCCAAAAAATTTAGGTTCATATATAATAAATTTTTGACTATCCTCTTCTACTTTTTGTATAAATTCTTCTAGAGCTGTTTTTTTATTTGTATAAATTTCTTTATTTAATATAAATAGATAAGCAATATTTTTAAATTTTTTTATGTCTAAAAGTTTGTTTCTTACAGCAGTATAGTTTACAAAAGTATATTTGCTACCTTCTATCATTAAATCAGTAGGAACTTTTGTAGTATTAAATTTTCTAAACATATTTAAAGGATTTCCTAAAGTATCTGTTAATTCTACCTCAATATTATTGGAACTTACTAATACAATTAAGTTTTCTTTTCCAATTTTAGTCTTATTTTTTTCTCTACATCTTTTTAAAATTATAATATATTTAATAATTAAATATATTACCAATATTAAAATAATAAAAATTCCAAATTCTTTTAATAATTTTATATAATAATATTTGCTAGATATACTAGAAATATAGATAAAAAATGTTAAAGGAAAAGAATATTTAATGAAAAGCTTAGATAAACTTTCAAATATATAAGCTCTTTGTGGACTCTTAGTATCTTCTGAAATAAGAATGAAGCACAATATACTGAATGCAAAAAATACTTCTCTAGTAGCTAGTGCATCAACATCTAAAGCATCTGTATATGTTCTTAAAAATGTTATGCTATCTGAAAATATCATTTCAGGTACCAAGGACAATAGAATAATTATTATATAAAAACCCCAAAATTTTTTGAAAAATTTTTCATTCTCTGTACCTTTCATTTCTAAAAATTTAACTCCATTTTGAAAAATTTTTAGTAAGTTATATTTTATACTTGTTATTAAAGTTAGGCGAAATACAAATACAATATACATAAAAGATAAAGCATAATATTCACCAGCATAACTTATATTTTCCGCTACATTTGCCAAAAGACCACATAATATTAGTTTTAAAATTATAATTGCTACATTATTAATTATTACTAGCATTTTTCTTCCCCTTATTTTATAGTTTTAGTTATCTTATATATATCTCCAAAATATTTTAAAGTTATAGTAAGTTTATATTCTATATTGCTTAAATCTGTCTCTTTATTGTATTTTAAATAAAAGCTTTCCCCATTTTCAAAATAATTTTTTGGATTTTTATTTGAGTCTACTATTTCTACAATATTATTTTCATCATTTATTTTCTCTACTGTATAATTTAGAATTTGTGTATTTCTAATTCTTGGAACATACTTTTTATAAGAAATATCTTCTATACGAGTTGATGGATATTTTGTAATGGTTAATTCTTTTTTGTATAAATTTTGATACAAGAGTTTATAAGTATCTATCTCTGTTAAAATAGTATTTTTTTCTTGTATCTCTTTATCGCTAAGTAATGAAGTTGCTGAAGGAATTTCATCATAATTTTTGCCTTTATTTTGTTTTTTTAGATTTTCTTCATAAATTTGTTCTAAACTTTCCTCTTCTTCTTTTGATATGTCTCTATCTGTGCTTACTATTGTCTGTGAAAAAGAATGTTTACGGTTAGCATTATCTGATTCTAAAGTAAATGTATAAAGCTTATTAGACATAGGCATACCTTCTCTTGTTGCAGATTGCTTAAAATAATATTTTTCAGAAACTTCAAAATTGCTTAACGCAATTCTTCCATCTTTATTTGCAGAAATTTCAAAAAGTGTATATCCATCTTCATCATAGATTTTTATTTTTCCTTCGGGAATAGGATTTGCATTTTCATCTACTATATTTACTACTAGAGTAGAATTTAAATTTAGTCTGTAAGCTAAAAAATCATAATAATCTAAGGCATTAGTAAAAAATACCTCATTTTCTGGTATATTTGTTAAATCAATAAAATTTACTTGCTCTTCTGTTTGAATAGTATTTTCTTTTTTTACCTTATTCCAAGTAAATATTGAAATTAATGCTATAGCGCCAATAAGAAAAATATAAAATAATATATTTATTAGAAATTTATTTATTCTACTTTTCATTTTCTACTTCCTCTATTCTTCTATTGTTATACTAGAATTTCTAATTAATTCAGCTCTTTCATAAGTATCTGCTACAAATACATAATTTTCTTCAGTTGCATATATTGTAGGAGTAACAATTTTTAAATTTGCTTTTAAAGATACATCCGCATAATCATAACTTGTTGGAAAGCTTACATAAAATTCTCGCACTGAACTAACATCTTCTATTTCTAAACCGTTTGAATCTACTATTTTTGCTCTTTCTATTATATTTTCATTTTCATCTAATAAAGTTACTTCTGCATTTTCTAATATCCCATTAATTACTTCATATTTATATGGTCCATAAATATATTCATTATCTCTAACAAGTATATATTCATTAGTATCTTCTACCAATAGATTTACATCTACTAAATTTTCTTCTTCTAATAGTTCTTCATCTCTTTGGTAGATTTCCATTTCTTTTACTATATTACTTGCTGTTCTAAAAAGCTTTGTATTATTTGCTTTCATTTCTTCTCTAACAGAATCTACTGTAGTTAGTTCTCCACCTATAAATCTTCTATTAGTTTTACCTTCGACATTCCAAATTGCTAATTGAATAGCTTGGTAAGCTTCCTCAGCTGTATCTACTCCCATTTCTTGTAAGCTAACATTTGGATAAGATTTTCTTAAAATAACATCTAAAATATTTATATTTCCAGAGTTTGAATCTGCTACTTTTCTAAGACTCTCACCTGTATTTAGTTCTACATTTTTATTATAGTATAATCTATATAAATTAGCTTTTTCTTCTCCTATCTTATACATTTTATCTAAAGGCTTGTTTGTTTCTAAATCTCTAACTTCTGTTACTTCTAAATTATCTTTAATTTCTGCTAAATGCTCTCCTTTTACTGATACTTCACTCGTATTTTTTATATTTGCATTATAAGCTTCTAGAGATTTTTTAGAAAAATATAGATATGAAAGAAGCGTAATTTGAATTACTATTAGAATTAATAATTTATATATCTTCTTCACCTAATTTTCCTCCTTACTATATACTAAATCAAATCTCTGTATATAAGAACCTTTTTCAATACTAAAATAGAATTTTTCACTTTCTTTGTTATTTTTTTCTACTAAATAATAAGCTTGTTCTGATAGATTTCTTACGCCAGCATATCCTTCATCATCTGTTTTTATATCATAATAAAATTTTCCATTTATATCATATACTGAATATTCAACATCTTTTACGGGATTTCCTGCTTCATCTGTTACAGAAATTACTATTGTATTCTCGTATTTTTGGTCACTTGAACGAATTGTAAAACTAGAATCTTCAGCTGTTATATCTACTTTATATTTTCCATCTTGCTCACAATTTTCTGGTGCATAAATTTCACTTATATAATATTCTCCATAGTCCATACCTACTAAGCCACCATTTCCCTCACTATTTGTTTCAAAGGTTGCAATTTCCTGTCCATCAAAAGTTGTTAATTGCCATTTTGAGCCTTCTGCAGCTTCTCCATCTTTATCTATTCTGTTTACATATATGTAATTTGTAGTAGTTCCAATTATATCACATTGCCTTTGCTCTGAATTATAAGTGCTTGCTACTTCTCTTATTGCTTCTTGATATGCATAGGCATTGTATTCTAAAACTATTTTGTAAGACAAGTATAAAATTAGTAAAACTAATACTATAATTAAAACAATTCTTGATTTTTTCATTTTAAATCCTCACTTTTGGGTTTATTCATTTTAGTCTTGTAATTAGATTATTTTAAATTTACTTTTCCTTAGATACAAATAAAAGCCACAAGTTACATAAAGTAGCTTATGGCTTTGCTTTATAAGTATTTATTTTATTTGAAATTACTTTATCTAACGAATATATATTTTTAAAATCTATTTCTTTAAAAGTTTCTTCTTTTTTGAATATATTTTCTAATTCATATTCTTTTTTTATGTAAGTAATATTTCTATAATTTTTATCGAAAACTTTCTTTTTTAATATTGCAATAATATTTCCTCTATTTATTGAGATTTGTCTAATATCTTCTTTAAGTAAGGTATTTGGTATATAGCATTCGTATTTTTCATTAACTACAAATCCCATACAAGCCTTTTCTCCACCTACTAATTGATCTGTTTCTAAAGAAATCCTCGAACTAAAAAATAAGCCTGTCATCTTTGCATTTCTATCTAATTTCATAAGTTGTGGTAAAACTTCTATTTTTAAATCTGTAGTTTTATCTTTTTTCTTTAAATTTCTAGCATTTATACTTCCATTTAGCATATCGTTGTAAAAATTAAAAGCTTTATACATGTTTCCTTTATTATCAAAGGCTTTTAATCCTGTTAAATGGTAAAAGGCTGAAGCAGGAAAAAAGATTTCACATAGTTTTGTTTCCTTGTTTTCCTCGTATATAACTAACAACTTTTGATTGGCTAAATTTTTTTTGAATTCCTTTGTACAATCATACACTGTTTTGAATATTGCTTCAATTGGATAATTCACTTATAACTTCATTCCTTTATTTTTTTATATTCTTAGCAAAGTCATCCACTACAATGGTGAGTTTCCTTAGAAAATAGTTATGGAAGAATTAGATTTTCTTATGTGGCTTTGCCACTTAGAAAATTTTATTCTTGTTTTTATAAATCTAAAGAAGAGGTATTTTCGTACCGTAGTACCCTAATTCCCTCTTCTTAATGTACGATTTTTGTGTTGCCTAATCAACCTTGTAATCCCTTTGATTACCACGAAACTTAGGATTTTAAGTTGCCTAATCAACCTGTAACATACGCTACCGAAATTTAGGTTATTTATGCAGTCGTACCTGCCGTACATGAAGTACTATTAATATTATATGAATTATAGCATATTATATTTACAAATTCAAGTATTTTTTTCATTTGTAATATAAATTTAATTTTTAATTAATATTTATCAATTCCTACTCCATTTTTAAGATAAACTTTAATTTGTCTAATTATATGAGGAATATTATAATTACCAGCAAATTTTTTATTATCTAATAATTTTTCATTTATAGGTAGCCAAAATAATTTATTTTTTTCCTCTACCAATTTTACTTCATTTTCTAAAATACCATAATATACTTGTATATTATTTTCGTATTTAAAATAATTTAAATCCATAAAATGGTCTAATTTTATATTTTCCTTTGAAATACCAGTTTCTTCAAACAATTCTCTATAAGCTGCTGTTTCATTATCTTCATCTTTTTCTACCTTACCACCTACAAAATTATATAAGCCTTTATATGGCTCTTTTGCTCTAATACAAAAAAGTGCTTCTTTTAAATCTTTGCTAAATACAACTATTAAATTTAATTTTCTCATTTTTACTTCCTCTAATATTAGTTAATATGTAATATACGACATATAAAATTATAGTCTAATCACTTGAAGCTCCTGCGCCTATAACATCTCCATCAATTGCATCAATATAGATATATAAACTCGTAAGAGGATCATTTTCATCAAATAATCTTATTTTCCACATTAGCTTTCCTGAGTAATCAGATTTTTTCCATTCTTCTTTCCAATGCGAATATTTACTTATACTACTTAAGTTAGAAATTAGCTCTGCTGAAATATAATCATTTTTATCCTTTCCTCTAGTATAAAACTCTGACTTCCAAGGCTGATATTGATATTTTGAATCCTCTGCTTCCTTATCTGCTATATCACACGCTTTTTCTAGAGATATAAGCTCTACTTTATTGTCTCCTATGCTAGAATAATATTTTGAATTTTCTATATAATAATCTACTGCATAATCGTCTTTTACTACATTTGGATTTGTTTCTTTTATTGCTGTAGTATTTTCACTTAAATTTGTTAAATTATAGTAAATACAATTACTATTTACTATTTTGCTTACTGCTAAAAAATTAACTGTATAAGTATCTAAAAACTCTCCAAATTCATATTTTATATTGCCAATATTTTGCATGATATCCTTTATTTCATATTTTGCTATTGTTAAAATTACTTTATATTTATTAAAATCAATATTTGGTAATTCATTAGTATTTTTAAAATTTAATTTTTCTAAAATATCTTTATAGTTTTCTTGTTCTGAAGTTATTATTTTTTGATAAACCTCTTGACTTGCTTCATTAAAATTTAAGTTTTCTGGGATACTAGTTAATTTATTTTCCGAAGTATAGTTATATTCTGTATTAAAATCATATTTTGTTTTACCTTCAGCAAGCTTATCTAATTTTTTTAATAAAGCTATTTTATTGTCTAAACTAGTTTTTAAAACCTGTCCACTATCAGTAAATCTTTTTATAATTCCAACTTCACTTTCATCAAAGAAAAATATATAGTTTTTGCTTTTTGTGTTGTAATCAAATTCAACAAAACTACCTCTATTTTGCATAGAAGTTATCTCCATTTCAGAATATACTTTACCTTCTATAGTATTTTTCATCCTATTATATAGCTCTGTATAAATTACATTATACTCATTAGTATTGGGTTCTAACTGCATATATTCATTATTTATGTTTTTGTAAACAATTCTATCTGGTGTAGGTAATAAATCATTATCTTCTACACTTTCTATAATAGGAATTTCCTCTTCTTCGATTTCATCTACTTTAAAAATATTAAATAAAAAAACATATATAAGTACTACAAAAAATATATATATTAAAATTTTAACTAATTTTTTTAGCTTCATATAAAACCTCTTAATTATATTTTCATTTACATTTTAGCATATATAAAATTTTATTACAATGTTTTAGCTAAAACTATTAAATTTATAAAAACATATAAA
>CALXPP010000032.1 GCA_944390345.1 uncultured Clostridia bacterium | reverse complement strand
TTTTTAATTTCAATACTTTCTGGGATTATAGGTGATTTATTTTTACCGTTCTGGAATGTTACTTCGGTGTGTACTGTGCTTTTACTTATTCCAAATTTCTTAGCAGTACCACGAACTGTATCTTTAGAATCTATAATATATTGTGCTAAATTTATAACACGCTCTTCAATAGAAATTTCTCTCACTCTAAGTCAACCCCCATACGAATATTTTTGTTTAATTCTATTCGTAGGTTTTGACTATTATTCCTTTTTAAACTCTTCTACTTTTAATAATTATCTAAAAAATGATACACTTTTTTTCCTTTTTTATATGAAATTAGTGTATCTAAATTAACATTTTGTGTGCTTCTAAAAATATTTAAATCTATATTTTCATAGTCTTTTTTTAATTCTTTAATAAGTGTTTTCATTTTTTCTCTTTTAGATAAGCTTTCTTTATTTTCTGTAAGAGTATACTCCTCTGTAAATCTACAAGCACACTGTATAAAGTCTAAATTATTTTTATCTTTCCATCTTATAATATCCTCTTCTCTTACGAGATATAGTGGTCTTATTAATTCCATTCCTGGATGTGATGTACTTTTTACTTTTGGCATCATAGTCTGAAACTGTGCTCCATAAAGCATACCCATAAGTATAGTTTCTATTACATCATTAAAATGATGTCCTAAGGCTATTTTATTACAGCCTAAAGACTTTGCATTCTCATATAAATAGCCCCTTCTCATTCTTGCACATAAATAGCACGGACTATCCTCTATATGCACCACTCTATTAAATATATCTGTTTCAAACATTTTTATTGGTATGTTTAATATTTTACTATTTTCTATGATTTTCTGTTTATTTAGTTCATTATAGCCTGGATTCATAACAATATATTCTAAATCAAAATTCATTTTTCTATGCTTTTTTAGCTCTCCAAAACATTTTGCCATTAGCATAGAATCTTTTCCACCAGATATGCATACTGCTATTTTATCACCATCTTTAATCATTTCATATTCTATTATTGCTTTTACAAATCTTTTCCATATCTCTTTTCTATAGGTTTTGGTTATTGTTTTTTCTATTTCTTCATATCTTTCCATTCTAATCCTCTATTTGTGAATTTTAATTTTATAAACTTTCTACATAATTATTAATTTTTTCTTCATCTACTCTCATTGCCAATATAGTTTCTTCTATTAATTTATCTAAATCCCAACCTAGCATTTGTGTACCATCTTCTATTACTTTTCTTGAGCAACCTGCTGCAAATTTTTCGTTTTTAAATTTCTTTTTTACAGATTTTAGTTCCATATCTTGTACACTTTTAGATGGTCTCATTAGAGCTACTGCACCAATTAATCCAGTTAACTCATCTGTTGCATACAATATTTTTTCCATCTCATGCTCTGGTTTTATATCTACTGTTAAATTATATCCATGACTAGCTACTGCATGAATTATTTTCTCATCAATTTCTTTTTCTTTCATTATTTCTTGAACTTTTTTGCAATGCTCATCTGGATACATTTCAAAATCTAGGTCATGTAATAGTCCGACAATTCCCCAAAATTCTTTTTCTTCCCCATAACCTAGCTTTTCTGCAAAATATTTCATTACACCTTCTACTGTTAAAGCATGCTTTATATGGAATTTATCTTTATTATATTCCTTTAATAATTCTAATGCTTCTTCTCTAGTTATATTTTTCATTTTTCAATTCTCCTAACTTATTTAATATTCTTCAATTTTTACATAAACTTTTTCTTCTTCTGCATATTTTTTTTCTATTTCTATCTTAGTTATCTGATTATCATCTTTGAATGCAATCTTATTTAAAGCATCTAAAATAATTTTAGCAATATTATCTATATCTGGTTTTTTAGTTGGACTAATTGCATCTTTTAGCATTTCTTCTTTAGCTAGTTTACTTGTATTTTTAGGTATTCCAAAATAAGCTATTATTTTTACAGAAGTTCTACCTTCTATTTTTTTAACTTTTGGGTATTTTATCCAAAAATATTCTTTTACCAGCTCTTCGTAGTCTTTTGTTTTAGTTGGAGTATATGCAATACAAGTATTAGTATTTATTCTAGGTCTTCCTTTTCCTGTTATCTTTCCTGGCACTTCAAACTCATATATCATTTTTCTCTTTTCCTTTTATAAATATAGTTTCTTAGGTTATTTTATATTACATTTCTACTCTTTGTCAACAATTAGAAAAAAGAAAAGCAGGGCAAGAAGACCTGCCCTGCATAATGGTTAGTAACTTAAAGCCAGCGTACAAAAACGATTGCATCCCTAGCAGACAATATAATCTTTTTCCTTTCTACCTCTTTTTCTTCTACATCGCCTACAACTTTTTCGGTATAAGTTTTAACTACATTGTCTTTTTTCTTTTGTTTTACTTGGAAAATAATTTCTGGTTCTCTTACAATTTCTTCACTTTGGTCGCCATTAAAGACAACTTCTGTGAATAGCTTTGTAATATCCACTGCTTCATCTCCAAAATTGGAACAAACATAGAGTGCTTTGTTTTCCAGTTTTCTTTCGTAAACTAAAAGTCTTTCTTCAGCAATCGGCACATCATACTCTGCTTCTGATAAGAAATCTGAACTCTCAGACTCTTTAGTGTAGGATTTGCACAATCTTCTTATTGTTCTCAAGGTTATTTTGTCAATGCGATCCCACGGGAAACACGCTCTACAAAACGGATCTGCCATTCCTTGCATTCCAACTTCATCACCATAATAAATAGATGGAATACCAGGAAGGAAAAATAGATTTGTATAAGCGACTAGTAATCTTTCTCTGCCTATACGATAATCTGCACTAGACAGAGTGTTATGCTCTGCTTGCCACTCTCTCGAGTGATCATCTTTTTCTGGTCCTGCAAGCTTTGTAATTGCCCTCACAGTATCATGAGTTGATAGGAAATTCATAAGAGAATTTGCTACTTCTTTTGGATAGTTTTCTCTAAAAATTTCTAGAGAAACATTTTTAAATTGAACTGCCCAATCTCCACCATATCGAATATATGGCAAAAGCGTATCTCTAATTGGGTAATTCATTGTAGAAGTCGCTTGTCTTCCCTGTAAATACTTCATAAAAACATCATAAGCATATTTACAGCTTGCATCTTCCCAAACTTCTGGAATAACGACAACTTTATCTCCTGTTTCTTCTTTAGCAATCTCGTATATTTTTTCTCTGCTTCCGTTTGAAAGCTCATCTGCGACATCTTCTCTTACGCCGTCTATTTTCCACTTTTTAAACCAATACCTTATAACTCCGTCTTTTCCGAAGATGTACTCATTAAGACTTTCAGAGGAATAGTTTAGTTTAGGAAGCCCTTTGTCTCCCCACCAATCCGCATAATCTTTTTGACCATTTTCATTTTGATAAAAATAAAACCAGTCTCTATACGGACTATTTTCGTGGTTATAAGCTCCGTTTGTACCAAGCTTATCCTCTTTGTCAAAATATATGCTATCTGAACCTACATGATTTAGCACTGAATCTTTTATAAAAATCATACCATTTCTGTGTAGTAATTCAATTAGCTCTATGAATTCATCTTCAGTTCCGAATACAGGATCAATTTGTTTGTAGTCAATTGCAGCGTATCGATGATTTTTGCTCGACCATTCTATTGGATTTGAATATATTGCTTTAACATATAATTTCTTCAAATAATCGAGCTTTTCTGCAATACCGTTAGAGTTGCCACCAAAGAAATCTTGACTTATTCTGTTATCGTAGTAAGGTAATTCGCCCCACTCTCTGTAAATTCTGTCTTTTGGTAATTCTGCTTTTGTCTCTCCTTTCCAAAAACGATCTGGAAAAATTTGGTACATTATTCCTTTCTTCATTAGTGGATGGGTTTTTATCTCTTCATATACAGTAAGCCTCCAAGGAAGATTTTTGAGATCAGTTGTAACTTTTCCTTTAAAATCACCCCAGTTTCTTCTTACAAAGTACTTCTTTTGATTCTTAATAAACTCAAAGTAATAATCGTAAGTTGCTGTCTGCATGAAAGAACATTCAACACTATAAATAAACGCCTCTTCTTCGGCTAATTTCTTCATCGGTATTTTAAGTTCTTTGTGAGTTCCCAACCTGAAAAGAACAAGTTTAACTTCTTGTATAGTCCCCTCTTTCTCCAGTCTAAGCTTTAAATGCAACGATTGTCCTTTCTCTATTGGTCCAATTTTATTTTTGAACCAACGATTTTGGCTATCAAATACTGCCATCTTTTTTGCTCCTTTCTAATCTAAAAACAGCATTGTTAACCTTGGAACAAATATAAAATATCACGATTTAGTCCAGAAGTCAATATGATGCTCTTTTTATTAGAATCTTTTGTACAATATAAATTTTATATAATAGATATTACATAATTTTCTCATTAAATAAAGGATAGCATAACTTGCTATCCTTTATTATTATTTCAATTTTTTCATTGTTTCTTCTACATTATTTATTGATTTTTCATTTGAAACTAATTCTATATTATCATTTGTATATCTAGGAATTAAGTGCAAGTGGTAATGTTTTACTTCTTGTCCTAGTCCATTATTTTGAACAAGCGTTAAACCTTCACAATTTAATTTTTCTTTAAAAATATTATACATTTTTTTAGAAATACTATTTATATGTTTTAATGTTTCTAAATCTATGCTCTCTAAATCTGTATAATGTTTTTTTGGAACTATTAAAGCATGTCCGTTTGATTTAGGACTAATATCTAAAAATATTTTTACTATATCATCTTCATAAATGGTATTACTTGGAATCTCACCTGCAATAATTTTACAAAATAAACAATCCATTTTTATCCTTCCACCTTCTTATTTTTTGTGTTTAATTTCATAAGATTCTTTAGTATTCCAGTTTTCTTTTTCTTTGGTTTATTAATCTCTTTTACTGCCGCCAAAGCTGCTTTTAAATCTTGCTCTTTTTCTTTTGCTTTTAAAATTGGATCTAATAAAGATTCTTCTAATTCTTCTTCCTCTATTTCTTCATCTTCATACGGCATATCTTCTTCTATAAATTCTTCTTCATCTTCTACTGGAATAGCATCTTCATCATCTTCTAATTCATCTATTTGCTCTGCTATTTTTGCAAAATCATCATCTTCTTGTTCTTCTTCGTCTAATTCTTCTGTATCTTCTTTAGAATTTTTACTTTCTTTTACAATTTCTTCGTTTTTATCAAGACTTTCTTCTTCTTTTTTATCTGTATCTTCAGTTTCTTCTGCTGTTATTTTTTCTATGGTTGTTGCTTGTGGTAATTCTAACTCTACTGTTTCTACTTTTGCATTTTCTTCTTGATTTACTTCTTCTGTAGCTATCTCAAATTCTTCTAATTCTTTTCCAAAAATTTCTGTAATTATTTGATAAAAAGCTGTATATACTTCTCTAATTCCTTCTACTCTCCAATAATTTGAATTGATTACTGTAGCAGCACTTAAGTTTAACTTTTTAGCTTCTTCTTCAAATTGTTTTTCTTTTTCTTCTATTTTTCTTAAATAATCTTTATTGTATAGCTCTTTATAAGCCCTTTTAGCAGATCTACCAGCTTCTTCTCTTAAAATTAGTTCATACAAATTATTCATTTGAGATACATCTAAAATAAGATTTTTACAAGCCTCTATCATTAATTTTCTATGTACTTTTTTACCATGCATTACAGGTAATCTTTCGTTATCTAAAAATTGTATTAAATATTCTCTTTCTGCAGAAAAAAATTTTAATTTTGCTATATTATCTCTCTTCCATTTTCTGTGTCTTTCTATTTTTAGAGTATTATTTTCTAATTCTTCTAATAATTTTTTAGTTTTATCATATATTACAATATAACACTCTGCTTCCTTTTTTGATATTTCTGTGGCAAATTCAGAAGCCTTTGAAACCACATCTGAATCAAATGGTATTTTTTCCTTTTCTCCATTTTTTGTAATAACTTCTATTAATTCTTTTTTTATTCTTCGAATTTCTTCTGTTGTTATTTCTCTAATATAGGTTAATATATCTAAATTTATTTCTTCAAAATTACTTTTTGCTTTTTCTAAAGCTTTTGTGTATTCTTCTTCTGCTCCTTTTTTGCTTTTTAAAGCTCTATCTAATAATTTCTTTTTCTCCTGATAATTTGAAACTGCACTAATAAATTTTTCTCTTAATTCTAATAAAGCTGTTTGTGTTTTAGAAATATCGCTTTCTATTTTTGATAAACATTTTTCAAGTTCTTCTACATTTTCTTCTATATTTGAAAATAGTATATTTCTGCTATACTCAAGTTTTGCATTTCTTTTGTATAATTTTTCTTGAGTTTGCTGTATATTAACTAAACCGAGCTGAAACTTCTTCAAATTCTGCTGCTATTTTTTCTTCTTTTTCAGCTTCAATTTGAAATTGCTCTATTTTTTCAAGTAAATTACAATAATTTTCAAAATTAGTTTTTAAATTATTAGGTTCTTGATATCCAAATTTCTTGTAAAAATATCTTTCTAATACTATTGCATTTCTTTCATACATAATAACAGCTCCTCCATAATATGACACAATTTTACTTTATTATATATGTAATTTATTTAAAAGTCTAGTAAATTTCTATTTTTTTATCTAAATGTTAAAGAAATAAGTTGCTTCTAAGTCTGCTTCATGCAAAAGAAGTGCTAATGGATATTTTTTAAAAGCTTGTCCTAAAGTAGAATAATTTTCTTTTGCTTCTGTAAAACCCATATGCCAACGAATACAATATTTTTCTTCTCCTGTTAATTTTATGTACTCTGTAAGAATCATTACAGATTTTTCTCCATGTCCATATGGGATAGTATCTTCTACTGTATAATAAGGTACCTTTTCCCACTCTCCTAAATCATTTTTTGCATTTCTATAATCAGTTTTGTAAAAATTTACTTTACATATATCGTGTAATAAAGAAATTATTTTTATAGTGTCTTCTGATAGTTCTAATTCTATTGGTAAATGCTTTACTTTTTCTTTTAATATCTCATATACTTTCATACTATGTTCTAGTAATCCACCTTCATAAGCACCATGATATTTTGTGCTTGCAGGTGCTGTATAAAAATCTGTTTTTTCTAAAAAAGTTATAACATCTTCTATTCCAGCTCTTTTTGTACTTCTTAGTAAATTTATAAATTCTTCTTTCATTATTTATTTTCCTTCCCTTTAGGCAAAATTCTTCTACATTAAAGTTTTATCTATTTCTATATCTCTAGCTAATCTTTTTTCTAGTTTCTTTGAATATTTACTTTCTGCTAAATTTAGATATTTTAAATTTGGTAAATTTACTAATTCTAGACTATTTGTTAATTTTATATTTCTAAAATATAGTTTTTCAATATTTTTAAAAATAGAAATTCCCTTTAAATTTAATTTTTTGCCATTTCCAACTTTAAGAACTTTTAAGCTTTTTAGTTTACTAATATATCGTAAGCTAAAATTTTTACAATTTCTAAAAGAAATTAATTCTAAATTTCCCTGTAAGGTAGATTTAGAACTAATTTTACAGTTAGTCATTTGTACAGCACATAATGAATCTATTCTATTTAAAATATTTGTTTCATAATTTCTTATTTTAAAATTTTGGAGAATTAAAAATTTTAGATTCTTAAACTTTTGAAAATCTTTAAAATCGTATCTTCTCTCTTGAAAATCAATAGTTTTCGAATTTAAAGATATTTCTTCTACTTTATCTAAATCCTCTTCTGTTAAATCTTCTCCTTCTTTTTTATTTAATTTTAAAAATAAATATTCTTTTAGTTCTTTACTTATCATTTATGGCTCCCCTTAAAAATCTTCATCATTTTCTCCTCTTGGAAGAGCTTTTCTTTTATTTATAGAAAGCATTCTTTTTAAATTATTTAAAGCATTATATATATATAATTTTGTAACTTTATTTGAGAACATTCCAGTTCTAAAAAATACATTAACAGCTTTTCGATTTACTGTATACACACAATAATTAGCTTTACCATATTTTCTTTTATGTGTTTTACTAAATTCTTTATCATTTACTAAACAATATGGTGCTTTTTTCTTTAGCATACTTTTATTAATAATGGTCTTAGAATCTAAAGCAATATCTACATTATACCAATTATTTTCTATTTTTACTTGATTCCAACTTATTTCTTCATTAGTCTTTATTAAATTTCCTACAATTATATTAGCTTCAATATTTAAACATGCTAAACAATTTTTCAATATCTCTGCAAATCCTGAATTCACACAATGTTTTTCTATTAAGCCGTTTTCTAAATTACTTGCTTTAGACTCATTTGCAGAATTATAATTTTCTATATTATCTTCTAAAAATTCATCGTAAGTTATATGTTCTGCTAGTATTTTATATATTTCTAGAAATTTTTCTATTTCTAAACTATGTGATGATACCTTTTCTATTAGTTCATCTATACATTCTCTTATCTTTATATATCTATCTATAAGATAACAATTTTTATTTTCATCATAATGAAATACTCCATCAAAATCTAATATATTTACATATTTGATTTTAAGTGTTTCTTTAAAAAGCTCTGCTTGATCTTTATCTAAAAAAGATACATCTTTTATAGCAATACTTATATTTTTCTTAACTTTCTTTAAATATTTAATATATGGTCTAATATTAATTTTCTGATCTATTATTAACAATAGGTGATCTATTTTAGATAAATTCATTTGTTTTACACAATCTTCTAGATCTGCTATATTTATAGTTAAATTTACTTCTCCATTTTTATCTACTTCTAGTGTATTGGTTATACTAGAATTTTTATTTACTGTTGGTATAGTTAAAACTATATTCTTTTTATAATTTCCCTTAAGTAATGTTGCAGCATCTTTAAATTCTATTGTGTTGTTTTCTATATTTACTTTTTCTAGCTTTTTATTTTCTAATAAAAAGTCTAAATTTTTTAGGCATCCATTTTCTACTTTTATTAGATTAATAATTTCTAGTTCTTTAAAAATTTTTAAAATATTAATTGAATTTTTATACAAACATATTGAATTTAGTGTTATTGCTCTAATTTTATCCGGTTTTGGTATTGAATCAAAGAATTCTTTTATATCACAATAGCCTATATTATTTAAAGAAATCATTTTTAAATTAATTAATTTCTTCATAGACACTTTATTTGGAAGTTTTACACCTTCCAATATAAGATTTTCTAATATATATGGCTTACAAATACTTGTTAAAATTCCACCTACATTAAGCCTATTATCACCTTCTATAATTAATGTTTTTACTTTTGTAAATAAACTTATTATGTTAAAAATCTTTGAATCATTTTCTATAAAGCTTACTGTTAATTCCTCTACTGTATCTAAATGCATTGCCATTATATCATCAAAGTTTTTAAATACATTTTTGTCTAATTTAAATTTTTTTAAAGTTTCTTCCATTTCATACTCCCAAAATTAATAAGTCTTGATAAACTCTTTTATCATCTGTGCTACGCTAGAAGGATTTGTAACAGGTACCATGTGATTTCCTTCTATAACTTGTACTCGTTGCAATACTGGATTTGAAAGCATATTATTTGCATATTCTTCATAATCCTTTGAAATTATATTTTGATTTTTTTGTTCTTTATACTTTTCTACACTTTCTGTAGTTAAAATCTCTAATACAGGTAAATAGTTTGGATATACATATTCTTTTTCAGCCATTAGATTTTCTTGTAATTTATTTATTTCTTTTACCATTGAACCTGTTAAATATCCAATACCAATTCTTTTCCTAAATTCTTTTATATCTTCGGCTGTATAATTTGAATCAGCTTGCATTTTATCTATATAAAAAAGCTCTGGTTTTACATAGCTTAAAACTCTAGCGAAGCCTGTAAATTCTGCTATTGAGGAAACTTGTATATTAGTTTTACTACTATTTATTTCTTTTATAAAAGCTTGTTCTTTAGACATATTTGGCATTAAGCCATCTATTGAAATAATCGCACTAACTTCATCAGGATACAATTCTTGGTATTTTATTGCGTATATATTAGAAATTGAATGTGGTACTAAAGTATATGGACCATATATACCAGCATCTGCTAGTGCCATCCTTACTTCTTTTACAATATTTTCACTAGTACGATTTGTTTCGGCTTTTAAACTATATCCATATCCTAAGTACTCAACAATTACTACTCTACAATCAGAACTTAAGTTTCTTGCAAAAGATTTATACTCTATTACAGGGGATTGCAAACCAAAGCCACTTAAAATAACTAATGTCTTATCTCCTTGACCAATAGTATAAATGTTCATCATTCTATTATTTCCAGCATTATATAAATTCTTATACTCTCCTGTATATTTTCCTGATACTTCATTGATTTTTAAAAGGTTATGCGCAATTCCAGTTGTAAACAACAATATAAGAACTGTTACTAAAACTGCCACTAAAAAATCCTTTAAAATATCAAAAAAAATGCTAATTCTTGTTAAAAAATTTTTCATCTTTCGTTTATTCTCCTACTACATAATTTGTACTATAAGCAGTGCCATCTATTTCTACAAATACATTTACTACTTGTTTTCCCTGACTACTATCTACTTTCACTTTAAAATCTGATACATTTCTGCATAAAGCTATTTTATTGTAATAAAGTATATTTCCTTCTTGAACAAAAGTATTTTTATTGTTAGAGGCATCTTTAAAAGTAATATATTTTGAACCAGCAGATAAATCTGTTGTATCATATTTATATACTTCATTACCGGCTTTTTTTTGTCTCATTTGCCATATATAAATTTAATTTATTATAATAAGAACTACTTCCCATATCTGTATTTATAACTTTAATATTATTATAGAAAAAAGTTGTTATTGCTGCAACAACACCTGTAACAGCTAAAAAACTGGCTACATAAATAACTAAGCTTAGCATAGTTATACCCTTTTGTGATTTCATACAATTCACCTCTTTATAACTATATATTAAAATGCAATTCTTCGCAAGGTATAATATAAATTTTTAATAAAAAAGTAAAAAAAGAAACTAAGACTATTAAAAATATATTTTTCCAATAATCTTAGTTTTTAAACTTTATATGAATTTTAAATTAAATTTATTTTATTATAAAATTTAATTATTTTAATTCAACTGTTGCTCCAGCTTCAACGAATTTAGCTTTCATTTCTTCAGCTTCTGCTTTTGCTACAGCTTCTTTAACTGTTTTTGGTGCTCCATCAACTAATTCTTTAGCTTCTTTTAGTCCTAATCCTGTAACATCTCTAACAACTTTTATTACAGCTATTTTGTTTGCTCCAGCATCTGTTAATACAACATCAAATTCTGATTTTTCTTCAGCTGCAGCAGCTCCTCCAGCTGCTGGTGCTGCAACTGCTGCTGCAGATACTCCATATTTTTCTTCAATTCCTTTTACTAATTCTGATAATTCAACTACTGTTAAGCTATCAATTTCTTCTAACATTTTTTCTATTTTTTCACTCATTTTTAAATCCTCCATTTTAATTTATTTTTAATATTTTTTTATAATCTTATTTTAAAATAATATTATTCTGCTTCTTTCTTTACTCTAACTGCATCAAGTGTAGCAGCAAGTTTTGAAACATTTGCAAGTAAACATCCAGCAAGTTTTGCGATAAGTTCTTCTCTTGATGGAAGTTGTGCAAGTACTGTTAATTCTTCTTTGCTTGATACCTTACCTTCTAATACACCAGATTTTAGTGTATAGAAATCTTTATCTTTAGCATAATTATATACAGCTTTTAATACAGGTAAGTATTCTTCTTTTGCTATAACAACTGCTGTTGGTCCTTCTAAATCTTCTTCTGGTAATTCATAGCCACATTCTTTTAATGCTCTTCTAGTAATATTGTTTTTAATTACAAAATATTCACCATTTGCATTTCTTACAGCTTTTCTTAAAAGTGTATCATCTGCAACATTAATTCCTCTATAATCTGTTAAAAGAACTAAACTTGCAGTTTTCATCTTTTCTGCTAATTTTTTTACTTCTTCTTCCTTTTGTTTAATTATCTTTTCACTAGCCAACTTTTTTCACCTCCAAAAATATATATTAAAATTATTTTACTTAAATATAAAAAACCACTTTATACTCTCCCTAAGACAATATAAAGTGGTCTAAAAACCGACTCTTAAAACTTTACCTCGGTAGGACTTACTTTTGCCTACTGTCTTAGGTGAATATTTAATAAACAAATTATTTTTGGTTAATGTATATACTTGGTCCCATTGTTGTTGTTAAAGCAACACTCTTTATATATTGACCTTTAGCTGCTGCTGGTTTTGCTTTAATTATAGCATCTATAATTGTTTGATAGTTTTCAGCTAATTTTTCTGTTCCAAAAGATACTTTTCCAATTCCAAGGTGAATAATATTAGTTTTGTCTAATCTATATTCAACTTTACCAGATTTAATTTCTGATACTGCTTTTGTAACATCCATTGTTACTGTTCCAGATTTTGGATTTGGCATTAAACCTTTTGGACCTAATACTTTACCTAATCTACCAACAACACCCATCATATCAGGTGTTGCAACGATTACATCGTAATCGAACCAGTTTTCTTTTTCAATTTTTGGAACTAATTCCTCTGCTCCAACAAAATCTGCTCCAGCAGCTTCTGCTTCTTTTGCTTTTTCTCCCTTTGCAAAAACTAATACTCTTAAAGATTTACCTGTTCCGTTAGGTAATACTACTGTTCCTCTAACTTGTTGATCTGCATGTTTTGAATCTACTCCTAATTTAACATGTAATTCAACAGTTTCATCAAATTTTGCTTTTGGCATTTTTTCAATTAAATCCAAAGCTTCTTTAGCTTCATAAAGTTTTGCACTATCTACTAATTTAGCAGCTTCTGCATATCTTTTTCCTTTTTTCATTTTTTCCTCCTTTTGGTAATATCGAGCTTTTACTCTCCCAATTTCTTATTAGTCAACTACAACTACACCCATAGATCTAGCTGTACCTGCAACCATACTCATTGCAGCTTCTAATGATGCTGCATTTAAATCTTCCATTTTTTGTTCTGCAATTGCTTTTACTTGTTCTTTTGTTATTTTAGCAACTTTTTCTTTATTTGGTTTTCCAGAACCTTTTTGTAGATTTATTGCTTTTTTTATAAGAACTGCAACTGGTGGAACTTTTGTAATAAATGTAAAAGATTTATCTTTATATACAGTAATAACAACTGGTATTATCATACCTGGTTGATTTGCTGTTCTATCATTAAATTCTTTTACAAATTGCATTATGTTAACACCTGATGAACCTAAAGCTGGACCAACTGGTGGAGCTGGTGTTGCTTTTCCTGCTTCAATTTGTAATTTTATAACATTTACAACTTCTTTTTCTGCCATCTTCTAGCACCTCCTTCTAACTTTTTTGAACTTGTGAAAATTCTAATTCTACTGGTGTTTCTCTACCAAACATAGATACTAGAACTTTTACTTTTTGTTTTTCTTTATTTATTTCTTGTACAGTTCCAACAAAACCTTCTAACGGTCCATTTACAACCTGTACTGTATCGCCTTCTTCATAATCAACATTTACAGGGACATCTTCAAATCCCATATTTCTTATTTCAGTATCTGTTAATGGTATTGGATCTGTACCAGAACCAACAAATCCTGTAACTCCTCTTGTATTTCTAACAATATACCAAGATTCTTCTGTTACTATCATTTTGATTAGTACATAACCTGGAAAAACTTTTTTTAAATTAGTTTTTCTTTTACCATCTTTTATTTCAACTTGTTCTTCCATAGGAACAACTATATTAAAGAAGAAATCTTCAAGTTCTCTATTTTTAATTGTTTTCTCTAAGTCTGTTTTAACTTTATTTTCATATCCAGAGTATGTATGTACAACATACCATTTTGGCTCATTTTTATTCTCTTCTTGAGACATTTTTTAGCCCCCTCTTTTACTTCTTCTCATTTCTCTTTAAAAAGAGTTTATCTTATGCTTTTACTATTCTGTAGTGTTTGAATTCTCAGCTGATGTATTGCTTGTATTATCAGTTGCTTCAACATTTTCCTCAGAAGTGCTATTTACATCTTCTACTACTGTATTAGATGTATTTTCGGTTTCATTTGTGCCTTGTTCAATTACTTGATTATTTGAAACAATAGCTTTTAACTTATCTACACCATATTTATTTAAATTTTCAAATATAAGGTCTAAGGCAAAAACTATTATAGCAGTAATTAGAACAATAACAACAACTGCAGTTGTATTATTTACAAGTTGCTTTGGCGTAGGCCAAGTAACTTTTTTTAATTCTGCTTTAAAATCTTTAGCAAAGCTCTTTTTGTCTTTAGAAGATTTTTCTTTTGCTACTTTTTTTGTATCTTTACTTGAAGACACTTTTTTTGTAGTTTTAGTAGCAGATTTGGTATTTTTTACTTCCTTTGTTTCTTCTGCTTTTACTTCTTTACTTACTTTGCTATTATCTTTTTTTACATTTTTCTTATTATTTTTTGCTTCTTTAGCCATTATTCTTCCCCCTTAAAAGGATTCTATTTTGTTTCTTTATGTGTTGTACGCTTTTTGCAGAATTTACAATATTTAACCACTTCTAGTCTTTCTGTGTTGTTTCTTTTATTTTTTGATGTAACATAGTTTCTTCTTTTACACTCTGTACATTCTAGAGTAATATTTTCTCTTGGTCCTTTTGCAGCCATTTTACTACACCTCCGTTTACTTTTAAATGAAGCTTAAATTTATTTCTTAAATTTATAACGATGTGATTGCATATATTAAGTATCATACACGCTCTAATACTTTAACACATTTTTAGCTATATGTCAATATTTATAGCAAGTTTTTTAAGATTTTTTCGAAGTATTTTTAGCTTTTTTATTTGTTTTATTTATTTTTCTACTTTTTTCTTTTAATATATCTTTATTTTCTTTATTTTTGAGTCTATTTCTTGTTTTTTTCTTGGCAACAGAGTAGCCAAAAGTTCCAAGCTTTTTACCTAAAGCAAAATATCCACCATTTGCATAAGTTATTAAATTACATTTACTAATGTCAAAGCGTCCTTTTTCATCAATATATTCCTCTGATGCATGAATTCCTAAAACTTCTGCTAAAAACATTGTGTGTGAACCTAAACTTTTAATTTCCTTTACTTTACATTCTAAAGAAATTGGACTTTCTTTTATCATTGGGCATTTGACAAAATCACATTTTTCTTTAGTTAAATGCATTTCTTTAAATTTATCTACTAACTTTCCAGATTTAACTCCACACCAATCTACTGCATAAACCATTTTTTCTGTTGTTAAATTAATAACAAATTCTTTTGTTTCTTTTATAATATTGTAAGAATATCTACTGGGCCTTACAGATATATATACCATTGCAGGATCTGTATTTGCAATTCCTGTCCATGCTACTGTTATAATATTTGAAGCTTTCATAGTGCCACAGCTAACCAAAACCACTGGTAAAGGATATATGCAAGTTCCAGGTTTCCACAATACTTTTTTATAAACTTTTTTATTCATTAATCTTCTCCTGGTATTTTTGCATTTTTATTCTTCTCATTACTTTTATTTTTTTTCATTAAATCAAAAATTTTCTTTTGCATATTATCTTGAAAAATCTCTAATCTATCAAATATATTTCTTAGGCTAGTTCTTCTTTCCTTTAAGTATGGTGTTCTTCTTTCTTCATCACATTTTTCTACTAATTTGCCTTCCGTATATTCTTCAAATAAACTCACCACTTCAAAAGGATTTTTATCTTTGAATAAATTTCCTTTATATGCTAAAGCTTCTGTTAAATCTAAAAAAGCTAATTTTAGAGCTGATACCATATATATATCAAAAGGTGAATTGTAATCCATTCTATAATTGCTATATGGAATATCGTTTTCTGGAGCTGGTGCTATCTTTTCAAAATTTCCTATATAACCTCCATTTTCTCTTATTGCTAAATCTAATAATTTATCTGAGCAATAAACATCTGCAAAAAATGATTCATTTCCTTTTATTTTTAATTGATTACTAAATTCATTATCAGAAATATGAGGAGCAATTACAATATAATTTTTTACATTATTGTTTAAGTCCACTCTTGAAATTCCTAAAATGGAAGCTTCTGTACTTATTGTTGGTCTACCTTGAGGAAATTTTTTAGTTGGTCTATTAATCATTGCACCACACTCAAAATCACCTAAATTACATACAAGTAATCTATTTTGAAAACTATCTCTTCCATTAAATATAATATCTGGTTTTCTACTAATTGTAGCTGCCCATCTATATGGTACCTTAGTATATCCTAATAACTCTCTTCTTTCAGATTTTTCTATCAATCTACAAGGATCTGCTACATTTCTAGTTAAAACTCTTTTTCCGTTTATAGCTAAAGTATCACTTCTATTTAATATATCATCAATTGCTATATCTAACAAAATTTGTTGTGTTTTATCGTTTTGAGTATATTGAGGATTATTTTTTTTAACTTCTTGAACTAATTTCTCTTGTCTTTCGCAATAATCTAAATCTATTATTGATTGAGTTGTAGGAAATACATACCAATTCTTTAAAACTCTGTCTTCAAACATTCCTGCTCTTAGCATTTCGTAATCTAATATTTCTCTTTTTTGAGGTGTAGATATTTCTAAATACTTATTTAAAGCATTTTGTAAAAATTCAATTTCTCTAATTTTATATAAATATTCTGAATTATCCCTTAAAGTTGAACTATCTGACTGGTAAGAAGCCAAATCTTTTTCTAGCTCAGAGATCTTTTTTGTAATTTCCACATCTGGTGGTAAATACATAGGAACGAAATTTGCTAAAGTTGTATTTTTATCGTAAAGTCCTAAATAATATTCTACTTTAGAAGATACTCTTGACATTATTATAAAATCAATTGCTCTTGGCATATTTTTTATAACTTTAATATTTTCATTCGATTTTTCATAGTCTGTAGAAATAGCTTCTGAAAATTCTTCATAATACCTTAATGTCCTTTTATATTCCTCTGAATTTTGATCTTTAATTGAATCTAATTGCATTTTTAACATTCTTTCTACAGCATCTAACTTAAATCGAATAATATCTTCGTAATCTTTAGTCCCAACTTGCTTACTCTTCATATTAATTCCTGCATCTAATCCAAAAAATCTATATGAATCAAATTCCATAATAATTTACCTTTCTTCAGTTTATTATACTAATATATAAAATTATATTAATATCTAATTAAAAAGTCAATAATTTTAATAAGTTCGTTTATACAATATTTCTTGAATTATATATAAACAAAATTAGAGATTAAAAATAAAGCTTATTTCTAATCTCTAACTTCATTATAAAAATAAAAAAACTGGCGACTTCCTATTTTCCCAGCAGGGTAACCCACAAGTATCTTCGGCACTAAGGAGCTTGACTTCTGTGTT
>CALXPP010000031.1 GCA_944390345.1 uncultured Clostridia bacterium | reverse complement strand
CAATAATTGTACCAATACTAGATAAAATTAATTCTAACATTTATTATTCACTCCTTTTAACTTATAAATTACTATTTATCTAATAAATTATATTAATTATAACATAATTTATAAAATTAAACACTATTAATATAAAAGGTAAAAATCATTTTTTGACTATACAGAAGTTCTTATGATTTTTTATCGTTTTATAAAATTAAATTAAATTCATTAGTTTTATTAATGTTCAATACTTTAAATATTTTTTATCATTATTCATTGATATTTATTGTTAGTCCAGCATTACTTTTTTATTATATATTTCAAAAACTCCTGCATCTATTGGTATTACTATATTATATAGATTTTATTTAGTCCAGCACAAGTCCAGCATTAACAAATAACGATGAAAAGTGATGAAAGGTTTTGAAAAGTGATAAAAGCGTTTATTCTCTAAGGGTATATTCATTTTTACTTACAGTTTCAAGGAATATACCATAACTGGACTTACTCTCTTTGTCAAAATTCAGCAAACCCTACAGGCAAAAGAAAAAGCCGAGATTTTTATATCTCGACTTTTGGTGCGGTAGAGAGGACTTGAACCCCCACGGTCTCCCACTAGATCCTAAGTCTAGCGCGTCTGCCAGTTCCGCCACTACCGCGTATTCAATTAACAATATTTATATTAGCATAATCAATCTTTATTGTCAATACTTTAAATAAAAAATATTTATTTAACTTAGTAATTAATTGTAAATAGATTAGTTGATAATTAGTATTTCTTATGATACAATGCATAAAAGTAGAAAATCATTATTAATTTAAATATTAATAAAATTAAAGGTGAAAAAAATGGATTATAGGTTGGAATTAACAAAAATATTTAAAGATATAATAAGTAAGGACAGAGAGAGAATAAAGAAACAAATACCAAATTTATTAACTCTAATAAGAGGAACTCTAGCTCCTATATTAATGATTATAGCTACGATTTTAAATAAAATAGAATTAGCATTTATTATAATTGCAATATCAGCTTTTACAGATTGTATAGATGGATGGTTTGCCAGAAAATACAATGTAGTAAGTGAATTTGGAGCTTTATTAGATACTATATGTGATAAATTATTCACAGTATGTGTAATACTTCCTATATATTCTTTATCAAAAGAAAGATTTTTAATTGTATTATTTTTTGAAGTTTTGATTAGTATTATTAATATGTATTCAAAATTTAAAGGAAATAATCCAAAATCAAGTTTAATAGGAAAAGCTAAAACAGTAGTACTAGATGTTTCAGTAGTACTTTGTTATTTAAGTTATTTAATTGCAATAAATAAAGAAATAATACATTTTGCATTATATTTAACTATGTTTATGCAAATAATAACAATAATAGGATATATTAAAGAATATATAAGCCAGCTAAAACTTTCAAAAAAAGAAATACAATAAGCTTAATATTTAATTTTATTAAAGGTGAATATGAAAAAATTAAAACAAAAAAATTTTTATAAAATAGTAAATACTTTAATAAAAAATATTGGAAAAGATCGTATTAGTGAATATTCAGCTCAGTGTTCTTATTACACAATACTTTCTTTTATACCTTTTGTAATTTTACTTATAACCCTAATTCAATATACAAAAATAGAACCTCAGACTTTATTTAATGTAATTTCTAAAATAATTCCAGAAAATATGAATGATATTATTATGGGAATAATTCAAGAAGTATATTCAAAGTCAATAGGAACTATTTCAATTTCAATTATATTTGTAATATGGTCAGCAGGAAAGGGATTTTTTGCTTTAACAAAAGGTTTGCAAACTATTTATCATACTCCTGAGAAAAAACAAGAAACATATATTACTTTAAGAATTAAAGTTTTTTTTAAAACAATAATATTTATTGTTTTAATAGTAATAGGTTTAGTAATTTTAGTCTTTGGAAATACTTTAAGAGATTTTTTATATGAACGATATGGAATGTTTAAAAATTATAATATATTCTCAAATATAAGTACTAAATTATTAATTATTTTAATAACAATACTTGTATTTTTATTACTATACAAATTTATTCCAAAACATAAAGTTCCTTTTAAAAGTCAAATAATCGGAGCAGCATTAGGAGGAATTGCTTTAAATATTATATCTTTTGTTTTTTCAAAATTTTTATATATTTTTAAAGGCTTTTCAATAACTTATGGAAGTCTAACGACTTTAATGCTTATTATGATGTGGACATATTCTTGTTTTTATGTTGTTTTTCTAGGTGCAGAATTGAATAAATTAATAAAAATAAACCAAGAAAATATAGATTGAATATTATTAATTTTTATGATATATCTAAATAAAAATGGAGAGTTTAAATGCAATATATAATTACTTTTTTAGAAGGTGTAATTTCGTTTATTTCACCATGTATGTTACCAATGTTACCAATATATATTTCTTATTTTTCAGGAAATGTAGACAAAAAAGATAAAGCAATAGTAAGGGCAATAGCTTTTGTAGTAGGATTTACAATAATATTTTGCTTGCTAGGAGTTTTTGCGGGTACCATAGGCAGCTTTTTAAACAAATACCAGCAATTTGTAAATATTATTTGTGGAATAATAGTAATTATTTTTGGGTTAAATTATTTAGAAATAATAAATCTACCTTTTTTTAAAGGTATAAATAAAAAGCACAATATCGAGGGTATATTTTCAGCTTTTTTATTTGGAATTATTTTTTCAATAAATCTAACACCTTGTATAGGAGCTTTTTTAGGTTCAGCTTTAATGCTAGCTTCTGTGTCTGAAACTGCTGTGCAAGGAATGCTTTTACTTTTAGCTTATTCTTTAGGATTAGGAATACCTTTTATAATTTCAGCTGTTTTATTAGAAAAATTAAATAATACCTTCAATTTTATAAAGAAACATTACAGTATTATAAATAAAATTTGTGGTATATTTTTAATATTAGTAGGTATTTTAATTATGCTAGGAATTATGAATAAAATAATATACTTAGGAGTGTAAAATGAAAAGATATATAAGTATTATAATTCTAGTCTTAATTTTAGTTGGATTAATTTTGTTTTCTACAGTAGGATATAAATATTTATCAGAGCAAAATTCTCCACAAGAGCTTAATTTTAATGCTATAAAAAATGAAGTTACAAATGAAATTTCGAAATTAGAACCATCAAAAGATTTTACTGTATTAAATAAAGCTCGGAGAAGAAGTAAAACTATCTAGCTTTTATGGAAAGCCAATTATAGTTAATTTTTGGGCAACTTGGTGTGGGCCTTGCAAAAATGAATTACCCTATTTTAATAAACTTTACGAAAAGTACAAAGATGAAATAAATTTTTTAATGGTAAATTTAACTGATGGTTACAGCGATACAATTGATAAAGTAAATAACTTTATTAATGAAGGTGCATATAGTTTTCCTGTTTATTATGATACAAAATCAGATGCTGCAAATACTTACAATATATATTCAATACCAGAAACTTTTTTTATAGATAGTAATGGAAATATTGTTGATTCTTATGTAGGAAGTATGTCAGAAAAAAGTTTAGAAAATTATATTAATTTGCTAATAGGAGGGCAAGAATAATGGAAATTAGATTAAATGAAAATAAAGAAATAGTAAAAAAAATAAAAGAAGGATTAAAAAATAAAGGCGGATATTGTCCTTGTAGATTAGAAAAAACAGAAGATACTAAGTGTATGTGTAAAGAATTTAGAGAACAAATAGAAGATCCAAACTTTGAAGGATACTGTCATTGTATGCTTTATTATAAATCAAAATAGGAGGAGAAAAATATGATTAATTTAACAAGTAAAAATTTTGAAGAAGAGGTATTAAAATCAGAAAAACCAGTTTTGGTAGATTTTTGGGCAACTTGGTGTGGACCTTGCCAAATGATTGCACCAATTGTAGAAGAAATTGCAAAAGAAAATGAGGATAAATTAAAAGTAGGAAAAGTAAATGTAGATGAAGCAACAGATTTAGCTGTTAAATTTGATGTGGCTAGTATACCAACTTTAATTTTGTTTAGAAATGGAAATATAGTAGGAACAATAGTTGGATACCGTGAAAAAGAAGAATTGGAAAAATTTATTAATTTATAAAAAGGAATAAACCTCTCTTAATTGTAAAAAATAAATTTATATTAATTTTAAAAGAATAAACTAATTAAGAAGAGGTGTGTTATGAGATATAAATATAGTGAAAAAAATACAACTAAATATGGAGAATTTGTTTGTTCATATCACAATTGGCTTCCAATTGAAAAACAAAAAGAAATAGCTAAAAAATTAGCTAATATAACTAAAAACAAAAAATAATTTATATGCCAGCTAAATTTTATAGCTGGTATATTGTTTAATAAGTTTTATAAAATTGTTACAATTATTTAATATCTCACATATAATTTAATATTTTTGTACTGTAAAGTCGAAAGTATTGAATTTAAATTAAAAATATATTATAAAAAAGATAAAACAAAGGAGAAAAGATATGGAATGGATTGAAAATATTGTTTTAAATCTTCAGCAAATAGATGCTGTAGTATTGATTTTTAAATTAATTTTAATAGTGATTTTAGCAGGCTTAATAGGCTGGGAAAGAGAGTATTGGAATAAGCCAGCAGGTTTAAGAACGCATGTACTTTTAGGAGTAAGTGCAGTGTTAATAGCATATTTAGGCGTTAAAATTTATAATGAAACAGGTGCTGATGCAACTAGAATACCAGCACAGCTTTTATCTGGAATAGGATTTTTAGGAGCTGGTACAATTTTAAGGGAAGGTTTCAATGTAAAAGGACTTACCACAGCAGCTTCACTTTTAACGGTTACTTGTATTGGACTTTGTATAGGTTTTGGAGCATATATTACAGCTATTATAGCAACTTTAGTAGTATATATAATATTATCTTATTCACATATTGTTTCAGAAAATTTAGGAAAGTTTACAAATATAAAATTAGAAATAACTTGTGATAATCCTAAAGATATTATAAATGATGTAAAAGAAATTTTTGAGGAAAATAAAATTGATATTTTAAAATTGAATATACATAGGAGTGAAAGAAAATCTTATTTAGATTTAGAAGGAAGAAGTTCTTTAAGAGTAGATAAAAATGCATTAATTTCAAAAATTATGTCTATATCAGATATTATAGGTGTAAGTGATGTAGAATTTGATAAATAAAGAAAGGAGAAATAGATATATTCATCAGATATATCACATAGGTAAAAAATGAAATTTGAAGAAGCAAAAGACGCAGCAAATTGGTGTTTGAATTGTAAATTAAAGCCTTGTAGTACAAAAGGTTGTCCAATGAGAACAAATATACCAGAATTTATATCAGAAATAAAAAAAGAAAATTTAAAAGAAGCTTTTAATATTTTACAGGAGAATAATATTTTTAGCTATGTTTGTGGAATTGTATGTCCACAAGAAGAACAATGTGAAGGTAGTTGCATAAGAGGTATTAAACAAACTTCAACAAAAATAGGTGCTTTAGAGAAGTTTGTAAATAGATGGGCAAAGGAAAATAATATAGAAGCTGAAATTTTAAAGAAAGAAAAAAATGGAAAAAAAGTGGCTATTGTAGGTTCTGGACCAGCAGGATTAGAATGTGCAGTAGAACTTTTAAAAGTTGGATTTGAAGTAGATATTATTGAAAAAGATAGTAAATCCGGTGGAATTCTTACCTATGGTATACCAGATTTTAGACTACCAAAGGAAATAGTACAAACTATTGTAGATAAAATAATTAAATTAGGTGCAAATATAAAAAATAATATGGAATTAGGCAGAGACATTAACTTAAAAGATTTGCAAGAAAAATATGATGCTATATTTTTAGGTATCGGAGCAGAAACACCTTCTATGTACAAAGTTTCTGAAGAAAAATTAGATACAATATATGATTCTGATACTTTTTTAAGAGCTTATAATAATAAAGAATTTATAAAAGATTTAGGAAAAGTAGCTGTAATAGGTGGAGGAAATGTAGCAATGGACTCTGCAAGAGCTGCAATAAGAATGGGAGCAAAAGAGGTAAAAATTCTATATAGAAGAGATAGAGCACATATGCCAGCAAGAGAAATAGAATTAGAAGAAGCTATTTATGATGGAGTTAAATTTAAAGAATTAATAAGAGTTATTTCTGCAAATGTAGAAAATAAAAAAATGGTAAGTTTAAATTGTATAAAAACGGAAATAGTAGACGGAAAGGCTAAAGATATAGAAGGTACAGAATTTATAGATGAGGCAGATACTTTAGTTTTTGCAATAGGTTTAAAACCAAATAAAGAAATATTAGAAAAACAAGGGCTTGAACTAAATGAGTGGGGAATGATAAAAATAGATGAGAATGGAAGAACCAATTTAGATAAAGTATATGCTGGCGGAGATGACACAGAAAGCAAATCTACAGTTTGTAGAGCTTTAGCTGCAGGAAAAAGAGCAGCACTTGGAATTATTGATAAATATTGCTAATATATATATTATTTTATATAAGGGAAAACCCCAAAAGGCTAAGTGGCTTTTTGGGGCTTTTTCTTGATATGTTAAATAGAAGTGTTAGAAAGATTGGTATAGCTTACTTTAGAATACGGCGCATCTGCTTCAAAGGTAATTTGCTTGTTGCAAAACTCTTTTGTTATTTCTATCTGATGTGTGGCAAATAGGATAATTCTGTCAAAAGAATCTTGGCTAAATTCACAGATGAATTTTAAGACCCTTTTAGCAGTTTCATCGTCTAGACCACTTGTAACCTCATCAAAGGCTAAAATTTGTTGATCTTTCAAATTAAAGAGCACTTTTGCAATGAGAAGTCTTTGTTGCTGACCTGTAGAGAATTCTTTAAAGACATTTTGTCTCAAGTAGTTTAAAACAGCATTGTTTTTTTCTGAATCTGTTGCAGAAACTGGTAAATGTAAAAGCGCAATCAAATCATCATAAATGGTAATGCCTTTTAAAATATGAAGTAGTTTTGCAATATCAAAGTTAAAGGTATCATCAGATAAGATTATTTCACTCAATACATTATTACAACCAAGAATTGAACGAGATTCCAGCATGATGGAATTTAAGTAACCATCTGTATGTCCAAAGGAAATAGGGCTGTTTTTAAGTTTCTTCTTACCAGTAAGAAGTTTCATAAGAGTACTTTTTCCACAGCCAGTATGACCATGTACAAGCACAATGTCTTTTTTTGATATGGTAAATGGTTTTTTTACCAATAACTGAAACACATTTTTTGTGCCTTTGTAAGTATAAATAAATGGTTTGACTGTAATTTGATTGACAATGCATGTACTTTCTTCAAAAGAGTTTTCTTCATCGTAAGTCTCAGTAATTAAATTAAAGTCTTTTGAATAAGTTTGAATATCATTTGCTCTGTCAATCATACCCTCCAAGTTAAATAAGATGCTTTGAATTTTGCCAAGTATTGTGTTATATACAGTTGTAACTGCAACAACATCAAGAATTACAGCAGGAGTAAGAGATTTTCCGTTTACCTTTAAAATAGTAATTAGGCACATGAAAAATGCTAATACAATGCTACGAATAATAAAGAGTAGATTTAGCTTTAAATCTAATTCCCGCATTGTTTCAACAGTTTTTGAGATACAATTCTTCAGTTTAAAAGCATGAAAGTCAAAGTCTTGTGTCTCGAGTGGAGTGATATTTCTAAGGTCATTTAAATAGTTATCTTCATCTTTTTTTAGTTGTCTTCTAGTTTCTCTGTACAAATCTCTCTTTTTCAATCTGATTTTTAAGAGAATGATATAGATTATTACACAACCGAGTAAAATGAAGAAAAAGCTAGCGGTAAGCTTAATGTTCTGAGTATCATGAAGTTCAATAAACATCAAACTTATTGTCATAATAATTAATGTAACAAAATTTGAGAAATCTTCTGGCAACCTCCACCAAAAATTGTGAACTAAGTCTAAATAGTATTTGGAGGCAAATATTAAATCACTAGTGGTCATAAGATTTTCATTTTTGTAGACCTTTTCTCTTGTTACCTCAACAATATTCATTATAGTAGTATTTATCTTGCTTTTGTAAATATTGTCAAAGCTAGAGCTTTGCAAATCATACATAGTACTGTAGATGCTTTGAAATAAATCTTTGCCAAAGTAAAGAAGCAGGCAGAGAACGCAAAGAACAGTTTTACCTTGAGCAGCAAAACTTTGTGCACCTTTAAGAGCAAAGGTTAGAAAATCCGTAAATGCAGAAAAACAAACAGACAAGATTATAAGATTAGTTTTCATTTTCTTAATGTCTTCTGGCATTTTTACGAGCTTATGACAAGTAAGCAGTTTGTAAGTTCTCCGAATAAATTTGATCATAGTGTAAATCCTCTCTTTCCAAATATATTTAATTGTAAATGTGCTACATCAAGAATCTTCCCTGTGAGAGCAAATTGATATGCATCTCTAAAATAAAGATATCTTGTTAACATAATTTTAACATGTATTTCTAATATTTACAACATCTTGAAATATTATGTAAATTTTGATATAATAAATAATATTGAAGCTTTATAAAACAGAAGGAGAGACTTATATGAAAAATGCAACGATTGTAAAAAAATTCTATGCCGACTTTCGGCAACTGGAACTAGAAACTTTAGGCAGTAAGCCACAAGATGTTGTAACAAACATAACTAAGGGAGACAAGATTATTTTAGAGGACAAATTGCTAGATTACCTTAGAGATTTTTTCAACAACATTTATGATGGAGAGCCGATTCCAAAAACTTTCGAAAAGGTTTTAATAGAATGGAGGACAGGAAATGGATTAATGAACTTATATGTGACTTTTCCAAAAGAACATAGCGATTGGATCTATATCGATGTTTTCTTTGGATGGAGATTTTTAGGAAAGCTTTTGTTTCCAAATGTAAAACTAGATGATGAGGACAGATGTGAAACAGGTCAGTTTTATACCTATACACCTTTTCTAACTAAAGAAAGCTTTGACCAGAATTTTCTGAAGCAGTTAATTCCTTGCGTAAAAGATGTTTTTACATATGTTTTTTTATATGTAGAAGCTAATAAAAAAGTAAAAGAAATGTATGTAGAAGAGAAGGTAAGTAGCCTAAGAAGACAAAATAAACCTGTGAAAAAGAAAAATGGAAAGGCATCTAAGATAAGTGAAAGAGAAAAAGTTTATGTTCCAACTCGGAGGCTGTACAAGTTTACCAATTTCGTATCAGAGGAATGCGAGAATAATTTAAGAGACTACATTTATGCAAGATGGAAAGTAAGAGGCTATACATACACTAGAAAAGACGGAAGAAAAGTGAATGTTAAAGAACATTTTGCGTTTAGACATTTACCGAATAAAGGTGTAATAAAAGAAGATGGTCGTGATTACATTTTGCGTAAAGCTGAAGATGAAAATTAAAAAAAAGTAAATAGTGAAGGTATTAAGGCCGAAGGCCCCGCACAGACTGTACGGGACCTTCGACTTTTTTACTTAAAGTAAGTTTTTAGGGAGAGAAATTTTGCCAGAGCAATTGCCCTTAAGGTTGATAGTAGTGTGGATAGGAATCGACATTACACTGCCGGTTTTGAAGCTTTCAATACTAATATAATCTTTACCATTTTTCAAATAGATATTTCTAATTCTGTATTTTTTGAAAAAATTATCTAGCTCACGGTGAAAATTTAACTGCTGCATATCGACAGTAGAATATATGTCGAAATCTCCCCAAAGAAGTATAAGCCCACATTTGCTCACATATACATTGATGCCTCCTTCGAACAAGTTGATGATGGAATCATTCATTACAGCAATGGCATGGTTAAACTGATTTCTGAAAAAAAGGATTCTTTCGAAGCCATTTTCAGAATAAGCCTTTGCTAAATGAATAGATGATACTAAAGCATTTATTGGCTCATTATCATTTGACTCCAGATAACAGCACTCTTCGACTACTTGTATTTGCCGAATTTCTTGAGTACCTACTATCACCAAAACAGAATCTTTCACCTGTTTCCGTTTCAATTTTAATATTTCTCCCATTGGTTTACACCTCCTAATGTTTTTAGAATTCAATTATAACATACTTTACATAAAAAATCAAAAAAATATAACTAAATATTGACAAAATTAGGTATAAGGTGATAATATAATATTATTAATAGGAAATGCTGTAATAAGGACAAGATAGATAATAAGCCTTTAAAGAGAGCTAGCAATATGGTGAAATGCTAGTAAGTAGTTTATTATTTATTATCACCTTTAGCAAATCATAAGAAAGAAACTTAATGGTTTTTAGTAGAAATGATTCGTAAATCTTGCGTTAAAAGAAATTAAGAGAAGAAATTTATATAAATTTCTTAAATTAGGTGGTACCGCGGAATAGAAGTAAATCCATTTCGTCCTAAACTTTAGTTTAGGCGAAGTGGATTTTTTGTTTTTAGAAAGGGAGTGATGTAAATGAGAGAATTAGTATTAAAAAGACTTGAAGAATTAAATATATCTTATAAAGAGGTAAAACATCCACCTGTATATACAATAGAAGATATGGATAAATTAGGAAAAGAATTATTTGAAAATGCAAAAATTTGTAAAAATTTATTTTTAAGAGATCAAAAAGGAAAAAGACATTTTTTAATAGTTCTTCCAGAAGAAAAAAGAATAGAACTAAGTAAGATATCAGAAAAAATAAATTCTACTAAGTTGAGCTTTGCTTCAAGCGAAAGACTAAAAAAATATTTAAAGGTAGAGCCAGGTTCAGTTACACCACTTGCAATTATAAATGATGAGAGCAATTCTGTAGAAATGTTTATAGATGAAGAACTAAAAAATGAAAAATTATTAGGAGTTCATCCAAATCAAAATACTTCAACAATTTTATTAACGCCAGAAGATTTAGAAAAGTACATTATAAGCTGTGAAAATAGCTTTAGGTATATAAAAATATAAGGATAAAGGGGAATGAAAAATGAGTGATGAAAAACAAGAAAAAGTTGATTATGGTGCAACTTTAAATTTACCAAAAACAGATTTTCCAATGAGGGCAAATTTACCAGAAAATGAACCTAAAATTCAGGAAAGTGTTTTTGAAAAAGATTTATATGAAAAAATGCTAAAAAAGAATGAAGGAAAAACACCTTTTGTTCTACATGATGGACCACCCTATGCAAATGGTGAAATTCATATTGGTCATGCTTTAAATAAAGTTTTAAAAGATACAATTGTTAGATACAAAAACTTACAAGGATATTATACACCATATATTCCTGGATACGATACACATGGAATGCCTACTGAAAAGAAGGCTATTGAAAAACTAGGATTAAATCGTGATGAAATACCAGTAAATACTTTTAGAGATACTTGCAAAAAATTTACAGAAGAATACAAAGATAAACAAACAGAAGGGTTTAAAAGACTTGGTGTATTAGGTGATTGGAAAAATCCTTATATAACATATCAACCTCAAATGGAAGCAAAACAAATAGGTGTATTTGCTGGAATGTACAAAAAAGGTTATATTTATAAAGGATTAAAACCTGTTTATTGGTGTACAGATTGTGAAACAGCTTTAGCAGAAGCTGAAATTGAATATAAAGATGTAAGTGCAATTACAGCTTTTGTAAAATTTCCAGTAAAAGATAGCAAGAGATTATTTGATGAGAAAGATGCATATATTGTAATTTGGACAACAACACCATGGACTTTACCAGGAAATACAGGTATTGCAGTTGGAGCAGATTTTGATTATGCAGTAGTAGAAGCTAATGGCGAAAAACTAATATTTGCAAAGGATCTAGTAGATACTGTAATGCAAAAAGCTGGAATATCAGAATATAAAATTGCAAAAGAAATAAAAGGTGAAGAGCTAGAAGGTGTAGTTTGCAAGCATCCATTTTTAGATAGAGATTCTAAGGTAGTAACAGGTAGTGAAGATACTGTTGATGTTGATTTAGGAACAGGTTCTGGATGTGTACATTGTGCACCAAGCTATGGTAAAGAAGACTATTTGTTAGGTTTAAAGAAAGACTTAGATATTATAGTTACAGTAGATAGTAAAGGTGTTCAAAGAGGAGAAGGTGCAGGACCTTTTAAAGATATGTATTATGCAAAATCTAATAAAGAGATTGTAAAATGGCTAGAAGAAAATAATTTACTTTTGGCTAAAGAAGATGTAATGCACTCTTATCCACATTGCTGGAGATGTAAACACCCTGTAATATTTAGAGCAACAAGTCAATGGTTTGCATCAGTAGATGGATTTAGAAAAGAAACATTAGATGCAATAAAATCTGTAAAATGGATTCCAGCTTGGGGAGAAGAAAGAATTTCTAAAATGGTAGAAGATAGAAATGATTGGTGTATTTCTCGTCAAAGAACATGGGGAGTTCCAATTCCAGTATTTTATTGTAAAGATTGTGGAAAAGAATATGTTACAGATGAAAGCTTAGAAAAAATACAAAAAATATTTAAAGAAAAAGGATCTAATGCTTGGTATGATTTACCAGAAAAAGAATTAATGCCAGAAAATGCAAAATGTTCAGAGTGTGGCTCTACAGAATTTAAGAAAGAAAAAGATATAATGGATGTTTGGTTTGATTCTGGTTCAACACACGAATCTGTTTTAGTAGAAAGAGGATTACCACCAGCAGATTTATATTTAGAAGGTAGTGACCAATATAGAGGTTGGTTCCAATCATCTTTATTAACTTCAGTAGCTAATAAAGGAAAAGCACCATATAAAGAAGTTTTAACACATGGATATACTGTTGATGAGCAAGGCAGAAAAATGTCAAAATCAATAGGAAATGTTATAGCTCCACAAGAAATTATAAAAGAATCTGGTGCAGATGTTTTAAGATTATGGGTATTATCTTCTGATTATCAATCAGATGTAAGTGTTTCTAAAAATATTATAAAACAAGTAACAGAAGTTTATAGAAAAATAAGAAATACAGCTCGTTATATCTTAGGAAATGTATCTGATTTTGATGTGGAAAAACCAGTAGCTTATAAAGATTTACAAGAAATAGATAAATGGGCCTTAGCTAAGCTTAATAAACTAATTGTAAAATGTACAGAAGCTTATGAAACATATGCTTTTCATGATGCATATCAAGCAATAAATCAATTCTGCGTTGTAGATATGAGTGCTTTTTATCTAGATATAATTAAAGATAGATTATATACATCAAAGAAGGATTCTGTAGAAAGAAGAGCTGCACAAACAACAATGTATGAAATCTTATCAAGTTTAGTTAGAATCTTAGCACCAATGACTTGCTTTACAGCAGAAGAAATTTGGAAATATATGCCTCATAGGAAAAATGAAAACAAAGAAAGTGTTATGTTAGATTACTATCCTAAAGCAAATAAAGCCTATGAAAATGATGAATTACTAGCAAAATGGAATAGACTAATTGCTGTAAAAAATGAAGTGGCAAAAAAACTTGAAGTTGCAAGAGCTAATAAAGAAATTGGTTTAGCGCTAGAAGCAAAAGTTACAATCTTTGCAGAAGGAAATGAATATGAATTTTTAAAGGGAAAAGAAGAACTTTTGAAAGAAATTTGCATTGTTTCAGAAGTTGTATTAAAAGAAAATAGAAGAAATGAAGATGAAGAAGTTTCAATTGGAGTAAAAGTAGAAAAAGCAGAAGGACAAAAATGTGAAAGATGCTGGATGTATTCTAAAACAGTAGGTTTAGATAAACTTCATCCAACAATTTGCAAGAGATGTAGCGATAATTTAAAATAGTATATTGATTAAATGCGGAGAAATAATTTCATTTCTCCGTATTTTACTAATTATATTAAAATTTAGAATAAAATGGTGAATAATACTTGATTTTTAAAAAATCTTATGGTAAACTGTAAGAGTTAAAAACGGAATAAATGGAGGTTTTAAACAATGGAGATAGTAAAATACATATTAATCGCAGTATATATGATTGTTTGTATAGCTTTAGTTATCTTAGTTACAAAACAATCAAAAGAAGATAGTGGAGCTTCAGGAACAATAGTAGGTGCCTCTGCAAATAATTTTTATGAAAAAAATAAAGGTAGAACAGCCGAAGGAAGAATGAAAAGAGCAACAATTATTTTAATGGTTGTTTTTGCAATATTAACATTAGCTTTGGGAATTCTTTATATGGTATAAAAAGAAAAAAAGAGGCAGCATTTATTTGCTGCTTTTTTTGTTAAATATAAAAAATTAATTAGAAAGGACTAAAATGAGTAAAAATAAGAAAAAGCAAAGATTAACAGGAAAATTTTGTGCAAATGAAAAGGGATTTGGATTTATTTCTATAGATGAAGAAAAAGAAGATATATTTGTACCTTCAAAAAGTGTAAATGGTGCATTAGATGGAGATACAGTTCAATTTATAGTGTACAAGCAAAAAGAAGGAGATAAAAAAGCTGAAGCCAGAATTGTAAAAATAGTAAAACGAGAAAAAGAAACAGTAGTAGGAACTTTTCAAAAGAGCAAAAATTTTGGCTTTGTGGTACCAGATGATAAAAGCTTTAATACAGATATATTTATTCCAAAGAAGAAATGTAGAGAGGCTAAAAATGATGATAAAGTTTTAGTTTATATTACAAAATATCCAAGCAAAGGAAAAAATGCTGAAGGAGAAATTATGGAAATTTTAGGAAATATGAATGAGGCGGGAGTAGATTTACTAAGTGTAGTAAAAGAGTTTGGTCTAAACAATGAATTTCCAACTGAGGTATTAAATTATATAGAAACTATACCACAAAAAATAGAAGAAAAAGATATAAAGAATAGGAGAGATTTTAGGAAAGATAGGATTTTTACAATAGATGGAGAAGATGCAAAAGACTTAGATGATGCAATACATGTTGAAAAATTAGAAAATGGAAATTACAAATTAGATGTTCATATAGCTGATGTTAGTAACTATGTAAAAGAAGATTCAGTTTTAGATAAAGAGGCTGTTTTGCGTGGTACAAGTGTATATATGTTTGATAGAGTTATTCCAATGCTTCCATTTGAACTATCAAATGGAATTTGTAGTTTAAATGCAGGAGAAAATCGTTTTGCTTTATCTTGTCTAATGGAAATTGATGAAAAAGGAAGAGTTGTATCTTCAGATGTATGTAAATCTGTTATAAAAGTAACAGAGAGAATGACATATACAGATGTAAATAAAATAATAAATAATGAAGATGAAAAAGTACTAAAAAGGTATGAACCATATATACAAGATTTTAAATTAATGGAAGAATTGGCTAGAATTTTAAAGGATAGAAGAGTTACAAATGGATATTTGAATTTAGAAATACCAGAAAGTAAAATTGTTTTAGATAAAGATGGTAAATGTATAGATGTTCATAAATACGAAACAACATTTGCAAATGAGATAATTGAACAGTTTATGCTAACAGCAAATGAAACAATTGCAGAAAAATTTTATTGGTTGGAAGCTCCTTTTATATATAGAGTACACGAAGAGCCAGACTACGATAAAATACAAGAAACAAATAAATTTTTGTTTAATATAGGATACAAAATAAAAGCTAGTAAAGATAATATTAAGCCAAAAGCGTTTTCTGAGGTTTTAGATAAAATAAAAGGTACAGAGTATGAAAAAGTTATTTCTACTTTAATTTTAAGAGCCTTAAAAGTAGCAAGATATGAGAGTGAAAATAAAGGACATTTTGGAATAGCAAGTTCATATTATTGCCATTTTACATCACCAATTAGAAGATACCCAGATTTGTTTATTCATAGAGTGATATCTGAATATATAAAAGATGACTATAATGTACCAGAAGAAAAATTACAAGACTTTACGGCTAAAGCAAATAAATATGCAGAGACTTCTTCAGACTGTGAAAAAGTTGCTACAAAAGCAGAAAGAGAAGCAGAAGACATAAAGAAAGCTGAATTTATGGAAAGCAAAATTGGAGAAGAATTTGATGGAATTATTTCATCAGTTACTTCTTTTGGTATGTTTGTTGAACTTGAAAATACAGTTGAAGGATTAATTCGTTTTGAAAATATGGGTGGAGAATATTTTAATTATGATGAGACTTTTAAAAAATTAATTGGAGAAAATAGTAAAAAAGTTTATAAAATAGGAGATAAAGTTCATATAAGAGTTATAGAAGCCAATAAAGAGCTTAGAAAAGTTGCTTTTGAGTTAGTAGATAAAGAAAATAAGGCAGAAGAAACAGAAGTATAAGAAATTTATCATAAAAATTAGAAATGCTAGTAAAATTAAATAGGAAATGATAAAATTATACTAGTTAAGAAAGAAAAGGAGAAAAAAGGATATGAAAAAGATTTTAGAACCTAAATATGGATTAGCACCAAATCCAGTAGCATTAGTTACTTCTGGAGATAATGAAAATACAGATATCACTACAATTGGTTGGACTGGAATTTTAAATTCTGAGCCTATGATAGTATATATTTCTATAAGACCAAGTAGATATGCAAATGAGTTAATTAGAAAAAATAGAGAGTTTGTTATAAATCTACCAAGTAAAGAATTAGTAAAAGAAGCAGATTTTTGTGGTACAAAATCTGGTAGAGATATAAATAAATTTGAAAAATGCAAACTTACAAAGGGAAAATCTACTAAAGTTAAAGTGCCATTTATAGAAGAATGTCCTATTAGTTTAGAGTGTAAAGTTTTAGACATAAAATCAATGCCATCACATGATGTTTTTACAGCAGAAGTAGTTTCAGTAAATGCAGAAGAAAAGTTATTAGATGAAAATGGTGCAATAGAATATGGAAAAGCTGAGCTTCTATCTTTTGCTGGTAAACAATACTTTGTAAATAATGAAGTTGTTGGAAATAGAGGAATAGGAGTAAAATAGTTTTAAAAATAATTTAATTGTTAGATAAGAAAAATATATAAACATAATAAAAAGAAAAACACCCGCAAAATTGCCGCGGGTGTTTTTAGTAAGGTCAGGCTCCTAAGTTGGTGCCAATGTTTTTATCGGTCTTTGGGTTTTGTTTTCAAGTTACAGAATTACCTTTACTGCGGGTTGCAAAGATTAGGATAGGTGATATCCAGAATCTTGTAATCGTACTGAATATTGCATCCATTAGCCACACAGGACATAACACCGGAATCTCCGATGTGTTTTCCTGCAATCTCTGCAAAAAGTGGACTGTTTGGAGTACATGTGAGATATTCCTCTGACTTCTGACTGCCGGAGGTTTGAATAATTAATCTCATTTCCTCTTTTTCGCCATCTTTGTATTCGACTGCCATTACAACGCAGCATCCAAAGTCTACGGTAGGAATACCATCGCATTCGCCGATTTTGACGATTTCAGCATTGTTAATTTCCTGTTCAAGAGATGAGATTTGCTGAAGCAAAGTCTGGATTTCCATATCGATACAGTCGACTTCATTATTTGAGAAGTTCTCTCCATCACTCCCAAAGCTTACAGCGACTGCCCGCTGTTTATACAGCAGATCTCGTTTGGCTTTTAATGTTTCCAACTCTTCCTGTTTGTGTTTCTTGTCTTCGAGTGTCATCTTATATGTTACTTGTACCATAATTTATATCCTTTCTATATAGACAATCCAAGACAGATAAAAACATTTCAATGTACCATACTCCTTTTATTATATCATAAATTTATGAAAAATGGAAGATTTTATGTAAATTTTAAATAGAACTATAAATTGCAATAATAAGTGTCGCACTTTTTACAAAAAAAATTACAAATAATTTTACAACGCTAATTTTGCCATTT
>CALXPP010000030.1 GCA_944390345.1 uncultured Clostridia bacterium | reverse complement strand
TAATCCAAAAAAACTTGCAAATGTAATTTATGATTTTTGGAAAGACAAAGATATAAAGTAATTACAAATTACAAGTTATATAGATAAGTTTAAACAAAAATTAAATTGTCTCGTCATTAGATATATAATTTATAAAAATTAAAAGGAATGGAGTGATATTGAATGAATAAAAAGAAAAATGAAATTACAATTCGTTCCAGTGCAGCTGAATATTTAACTTATGTGGCAGCAATAGGAGACAATCTAGAATCGATTGAAGTTAGATATGAAGATGAAAATATATGGCTAACTCAAAAAATGCTTGCAACTTTATATGGAGTAAATGTAGCAACAATAAATGAACACATTTCAAATATATATAAAGATAATGAACTTGAAAAAAATTCAACTATTAGGAAATTCCTAATAGTTCAAAAAGAAGGTAACAGAGAAGTTTCAAGAAATGTTGCACATTATAATCTTCAAATGATAATTGCAATTGGTTTTAAAATTGATAATGAAAAAGCGGTACAATTTAGAAAATGGGCAAATCAAATTGTAAAAGATTATACCATAAAAGGTTGGGTAATGGATGATGATAGACTAAAAAATGGTGGTTCAGTCTTAACAGAAAAGTACTTTGAAGAACAATTAGAACGTATTAGAGAAATAAGAATGTCAGAAAGAAAATTTTATCAAAAAATTACTGATATTTATGCAACTTCAATTGATTATGATAAAACAGCAAAAGCTACAATTAGATTTTTTACATCAGTTCAAAATAAGCTACATTATGCAGTTTCACGGAAATACTGCAGCAGAAATTATATATAATAGAGCTGATCATAAAAAAGAACATATGGGCTTAACTTCTTGGGAAGGTGCTCCAAATAGTAAAATACATAAATATGATGTAGTAGTAGCAAAGAATTACTTATCCGAAACAGAAATTGGTCAATTAGAAAGAATGGTATCAGCATATTTGGATTTAGCAGAAATGCAAGCAATGAGACATATTCCAATGACAATGGCAGATTGGGAAGAAAGGTTAAATGGATTTTTAAAGTTATGGGATCATGAAGTTCTAAAAGACAACGGAAAAATTTTGGCAGAGATGGCAAAACTTCATGCAGAAACGGAATTCGAAAAATATAGAATAATACAAGATAGAATTTATATATCAGATTTTGATGAACTTTTATTAAATACAAAAAGTTTAGAAAAAGATAAAACAAAAAATAATTAATAGTTTTTGATTTATATATTAAAGTATGGGAAATATAATAATAGGAGGATAAAAATGAAAAAGAAAATTTTAATTATATTAGTTGTAATATTAATAGTTGTAGTGCTTGGAGCAGGAATTTATTTTATATTAAATAATAGAAGCGAGAATAAGTCATTAGATGTAGAGCTTGCAGGACAAACGCTTGCAAATAACACTCCATTTAATGAAATGGCTACAATGGACATTACAATAGAAGAACTAAATACAATATATGGAATTAATACAGAAAATGTAGAACAAGTAGTTGGAAAAATGCCTATGATGAATGTACAAGCATCTATGTATGTATTAATGCAAGCAAAAGACGGAACAGTAGATACTGTTAGGGCAGAGTTAGACGAATATGCAAAACAATATGAAGAACAATGGAGTATGTATTTACCAGAACAATATGAACTAGTTCAAAATAGAAAAGTAGGAACTATTGGAAATACTGTTTATATGATTATTTCAGAAAATGCAGAAACATTAGAACAAGAAATTACAAAATAATGAGTTTTAATTATATAGTCTCTAAATAGAAAATTTAGAGGCTATATCTATTTTAACAATAATAAGCAATTAAAAAGGAGACTACAATGGTATTTAGTAGTATTGTTTTTTTATATATTTTTTTACCGATAATGTTGTTAATCTATTTTGTAGTGCCAAGAAAATTAAAAAATGCAGTAATGATCCTAGCAAGTCTTGTTTTCTTTGCATGGGGAGAAATAAGATACATATTTATAATGCTAATATTAGCAGTAATGGATTTTTTTTGTGGAAAAGGAATTAACAAAAATGAAGGAAATAAACCAAAGCAAAAGCTATATCTTTTTATAGATATAGGTGTTAATTTATTAATATTATTCTTTTTCAAATATGCAGATTTTATTATAGCTAATATAAATGAAATATTAAACACACAAATTCCACTTTTAAATATTCCTTTACCAATAGGTGTTTCATTTAATACCTTTCAGTCATTGTCATATATTATAGATGTATATAGAGGAACTGTAAAATGTGAAAAGAGTTTTTACAATTACTTAACATATACAACTCTATTTCCACAAATAATTGCTGGGCCAATAGTAAGATATGAAACAGTTGATGAGGAATTAGAAACAAAGAAAATTAGTATGGACAATTTCTCAAAAGGAATGAGAAGATTTATTGTAGGTTTAGGTAAAAAAGTATTAATTGCCAATAATGTAGGAGCTTTGTGGAATATTATAGAAATTGGTGAATATTCAGAAATGTCTATGCTACTTTCTTGGACCAGTATAATTGCTTTTGCACTTCAAATATATTTTGATTTTAGTGGATATTCAGATATGGCAATAGGACTTGCAAATATATTTGGTATGGATTTTGATGAGAACTTTAATTATCCATATATATCAAAAAGTATCACAGAATTTTGGCGTAGATGGCATATTACATTAGGTAGCTGGTTTAGAGATTATATATATATTCCACTTGGAGGAAATAAAAAGGGATTTTTAAAGCAAATTAGAAATATATTAATAGTGTGGTTTCTTACAGGTGCATGGCATGGAGCTTCTTGGAATTTTATATTATGGGGTTTATTTTTCGGTGTAATTTTAATATTAGAAAAAGTTATATTATTAAAATTATTAAAAAAATTACCGACATGGACAAACTATGTTTATACAGCATTTCTAGTTCTAATAAGTTGGGTTATTTTTGCGTTTGAAGATTTGGGGAAAGTAAAAGATTATTTATTTACAATGTTCCATTTAAATAAAACAAATATAGTGAATGCAGAAGGATTATATTACTTAAAAAATTACTTTATAATAATAGTAATAGGCTTAATATTGTCAACACCAGTTATATCAAAATTATTAAAAAAACTAGAAAAGAAACAGTCCAATATAAGAAGTATATTAATTACAGGAGTATATATAGGAATATTAGTTTTAAGTACAGCAAGTTTAGTAAGTGATTCTTATAATCCATTTTTATATTTTAGATTTTAGAGTAAGGAGGTAAAGTATGAAAAACAAGATATTTTTTACAATGTTTATGATTGTATGGATAATACTAATATTATTAAATTTTGTAGTAAAAAGTGAAACTTTTTCAGAGCAAGAAAATAGATATTTAGCTAAAATACCAACCTTTACTTTAAAAAAATTAATTGATGGAACTTATCAAAAAGAAATGGATACTTACATAAATGATCATTTTATATTTAGAAATTTATGGATAAAAATAAAATCTGGAGAAGAAATATTACTTCGGTAAAACAGAGAATAATGGTGTATATATTGGAAATGATGGATATTTATTTGAAAAATTTGAATATGCAGAAGATGAAAAGGAACATTTAGAAAAGATTAGTGATGTAACAAATCAATTTGCAAGCCAAACTAATTTGCCAATATATTTTATGCTAATACCTAATTCTATATATATAAATCAAGAAAAATTACCAGAATATGTAACAGTATATAATCAAAAACAAATAATAGATAATTTTTATAGTAAATTACAAGATAAAATAAAAACAATAGATGTAACAGATATATTAATGGAAAATAGAGATGAATATTTATATTTTAAAACAGACCATCATATGACAAGTTTGGGAGCTTATTTAGCATATACAAAATTTTGCCTTGTTGCAAATTTAGAAACAGAAAAAATAAATAACTTTGAAAAAGAGACAGTTTCAAATGACTTTTTAGGAACTCTTGATTCAAAAGCTCAAATTCCAAATCAAGAAAAAGATAAAATTGATATATATGTAAATCAAAAAAATTTAAATATAAAAAGTGCCGAGTACGACAATGAAAGCACTAAAAGTATTTTTAATATGGAATATCTAGATAAAAAAGATAAATATTCATTCTTTTTAAATGGTAATAATGCAAAGGTTGTAGTAAAAACAAATGTGGAAAATAATAGAAATTTACTTGTAATAAAAGACTCATATGCACATATAATGGCACAATTTCTATGTCAAAATTTTGAAGAAATACATTTTATAGATCCAAGATATTATAAATTATCTTTAACAGAATATGCTACTGAAAATAATATTACAGATATATTATTTTTATATAATATATCAAATATGATATCAGATTTAGGAATATTATCAGTACATTAAAATAATTTATAAAAGCAAAAAAGATGATTGTTAATTATAGTTGACAAAGTTCAAAGGTTAGTTGGTGGTATGCAACGAAAAATTACAGTATAATTTATATAAGAAAATTTGAAAGGGGAAAATAAAATGACACTAGGAGAAAGATTATTTGAATACAGAAATAGTATTAATATGAGTCAGGAAAAATTAGCAGAAAAAATAGGAGTTACAAGACAAACAATATCAAAATGGGAAACAAATCAAAGTACACCAGATTTTGATAAGATAGTTCCACTTTGTGAAGTCTTTGGTATTTCAACCGATGAATTAATTAAAGGAGAAAAGAGAGCTGATGAAAAGGAATTTAAACAGATTCAAAATAATTATTCTGAAAAAAGAAACAAGATGAAAGCAATTATACTTAGTATAAGTATTTTCCTATATTGCATTGCTACTTTTAGTCTGCCATATATGACTGAAGTTTTAAAATATGAAGATGCTCATGCTGTTATGATTTGGGCAACTTTGTGCACTATTGCAACTGTTATTATTGTATATTTTTTTATAGCATATCCAGAAGAAGATAATTACGAAAATGAAAACAAAAGTATAAAAGAGGACATAGAAGAAATTAATAAAACTATTGAAGAAATTGATGAAATAGAAGAAAATATAAAAGATGTAAATGGAAGAAACAAAACAGAAGCTTTAGTAATAGAAATTTTTGCAATGTTATTTTTGATAGTATACTTATTTGTAAGCTTTATAACAATGGCTTGGCATATTACTTGGATTTTATGGTTAGTATTTGCATTGGTAGAACTTATAATAAAATTAATTTTTAGCATGAAGGGAGAAAAAAATGAAAAGTAGAGGAGTAAAAATAGCACTAATTATTATATTATCTATAATAATTATAGTTTTAATTAATTTTATGGTGTATGCTATTGTAAATAAAGACCTAAAAACTTCTTTAATAAGTTTTGGAGATAATACTGAAATGATATTTGAGAAGGAATATAATCCAGAACAATTAGAAAGTCTAAATATAGATGTTTCATCTTCAAATGTAAAAATTGAAAAAACTGATACGGAGAATATTAAGATTATTGCTTATGGTGACAAAAATGATAAAATAAAAGAATTAATTGATAATAATGAACTTGTAATTAGTAAAGAAAATAGTAGAAGATTTATTTTTGCAATGTTTTATTGGTGTAACGAAGAAATAACTATTCAAATTCCAAACGATAGTGATGAAGAATTAAAAGTTAATACTTCTAGTGGAGATATTATAGCAAAAAATTTAGAAAATAATGATATTAAATTTGAAACATCATCAGGAGAAATAGTTTGTGAAAATATAAATAACGGAGAATTAAAAAGTTCTTCAGGAGATATTACTGTTGGTAATGGAAATGAAGTTGTACTAAATTCTAGTTCTGGAAGCATAAAAGCAGGAAATTTTGATATTTTGTCAGCAGAAGCATCATCTGGAAATATAGAAATTGGAATAGTAAATGAAGCAAGTTTAAAAACTTCTTCTGGTAAAATTGTAGTAGAAAAAGTAGAAAAATTAGAAGCAGAAAGTTCATCTGGAGAAATTGATATAAAAAGTATAGAAAATTATTGTAAGTTGATAGCTAAATCTGGTAGCATTGAAATTGATTCATTAAATATATCAGAAAATTCTTCAATAACTACTAAATCCGGAAATGTACATATAAATAGTAAAAATGATATATATATTGAAACAGAAACCATATCAGGTGACGATAACATTAAAAATAATAATAGAAAAGCAGATATAGAAGTAAAAATAGCAACTACATCAGGAAGCATATATGTAGAATAATGATATAAAAAACTTTTTTGAAATTGTTATAATTTATATGATGATATTTAAAGAGGAAAAGATATGATAAGAAAATTTGAAAAAAACGATATAGATAGTGTTATGCAAATTTGGAAAGATGAAAATATAAAAGCACATGAATTTATTTCAAAGGAATTTTGGGAGAGCAATTATAATAATGTAAAAGAAAGTCTACCAAATGCAGAAATATATGTATATATTTTGGAAGAGAAAATTGTAGGATTTATAGGGTTAAATAATAATTATATTGAAGGTATTTTTGTTGGTACAAATAATCAATGTAAAGGTATAGGAAGTTCTCTGCTAGATAAAGCAAAAGAAAAAAGAAATTCTCTAACACTAAAAGTATATCAAAAAAATAAAAATGCTATAAATTTTTATAGAAAAAACGATTTTGTGATTGAAAATAAAGACATAGATGAAAGTACAAATGAAATAGAATATACTATGATTTGGAATAAATTTTTATATCATGAATGGAAAGATAAAAAAATATAAAAATTTTATCCATAGATTTCTTTTTTGTAATATAATAGTTTTAATAAAAAATAAGGAGGATAAAAATATGAGAAAAAATATTAAAACTACTGAGGCTATATTTCCTATGCCAGTATTAATGATTGCAACTTATAATGAAGATGGAAGTGTAGATGTAATGAATGCTGCATGGGGTACTATGCTAGAAAGGGATCATGTAATATTAAACTTAACAGAAACTCATAAAACTGTTAAAAATATTAAAGAAAGAAAAGGTTTTACAGTTAGTATAGCTGATAGCAAACATGTTGTAGAGGCTGATTATTTTGGTGTTGTATCAGGAAATAATACTCCAAACAAGTTTGAAAATACTAAATTAACAGCTACAAAATCTGAAATAGTAGATGCTCCGATTATAAATGAATTTCCAATATGTATGGAATGTGAGTTTATAGAATATCAAGATGATAAATACGGATGTGGTGTAATTGGTAAAGTTGTAAATGTAACAGCTGATGAAAGTGTTATGAAAGGTGATAATGTAGATATTTCTTTAGTAGATGCAATTGCTTTTGATCCATATACTCATGGATATTATAAAGTAAAAGAAAGAGTTGGTAATGCATTTAAAGATGGAATGCAACTAAAAAAATAATAAAATTGTTTTTAATTAATACAAAGCTATTTGGAGGTTAGAATGGAAAAAAAGTTAAGAATTATAACTGAAAAATGTCCGCAAAATCATAAATGTCCTGCAATAAAAGTATGTCCTGTAGGAGCATTAACTCAAAAAGATTTTGAGGCTCCAACAATAAATTATGAAAAATGTATAAGATGTGGTAAATGCTCTAATTTTTGCCCTAAACAAGCTTTAATTTTAGAATAAAAATAGGCTTTTGGGATTTCCAAAAGTCTATTTTTAAAATTATTTATTTTTCCTGCATTTGTGTTAACATCCATAGCTTTTTGCTATAATCTGAAATATATTCATCAATTAAACTAGATGTTCCATAGTCAGTTTTTTCTTCAGCTAATTTTTTAATTTCTTTACTTAAATTTAATAATATAGTAATATCAGCTGTTACATTTTTATATATAACATCAGAAGTTAACTTTTCATTATTTGCTTCTTGAATTGTTGATATTTGCAAGTAATCTTTCATTCTTCCTAAAGGTTGTCCACCTAAGATTAGAATATGCTCAGCTACTTCATCAATTTGTTCATTAATACAGTTATAATATTCTTCTAATTTTTCATGAACGACAAAAAAATCATGTCCTTTGATATTCCAATGATAATTTTGTAATTTGCGATAAAAAACATTTAAGTCTGATAATAACTTATTTAATTCTTCAACCATAATAAACCCTCTTTTCTATAATATATGTTTTAATTATTTCCAGCTTCAATTGTTTTTATTCTGTATTTTATGAAAATAACTTATTAGAAAATAGAGTATTATTGATAAATGCTCTTATTTGTGTTAATATAAAGCCATAAATTTTAATTTAGAGAGGATTTTTTTATGGAATTAATAAAAGTCGGCGAAAAAACTTATTATATAAAAAATGCTACAAATATTGGTATATATAAAGTAGATGATAACAATGTATATCTAATAGATTCAGGAAATGATAAAGATGCTGGGAAAAAAATACTAAAAATTATTGAAGAGAATAATTGGAAAGTAAAAGGTATTATTAATACACATTCTAATGCAGACCATATTGGAGGAAACAAAATTATTCAAGATAGAACAAATTGTGAAATTCTAGCTAACAATATTGAAAGAAGTTTTACAGAAAATCCAATTTTAGAGCCATCTTTTTTGTATGGAGGATATCCTTTTAAAGAATTAAGAAATAAATTTTTATTAGCAAAGGAATCAATTACTAAATCTATAGAAAAAAATCTTCCAGAAGGTTTAGAGTATTTTTCTCTTAAAGGACATTTTTTTGATATGATTGGTATTAAAACAAGTGATAATGTTTATTTTTTAGCAGACTCATTATTTAGTGTAGAAACAATAGAAAAATATCATTTATTTTTTATATATGATGTAAAAGAATTTCTAAATACTTTAGACTATTTAAGTGATTTGAATGGAAATTTATATATTCCAGCTCATTGTAAAGCTACAAAAGATATATCTTCTTTAATTGAGATTAATAGAAATAAAGTGAAAGAAATTATGCAAAAAATATACAATTTATGTGAAAAAGAAAAAACTTTTGAAGAAATATTGAAAGATATATTTGATGAATATAATTTAGTAATGAATGCAAATCAATATGTTCTTATTGGAAGTACCATAAGGTCATATCTAGCTTATTTATATGATGAAAATAAATTAACTTATGAATTTAAAGAAAATAAAATGCTATGGAAACAAGTTTAAAACAAATGAACTTTGGATACTGTATCTAAAGTTCAGAAAGGAATTTAAAATGAAAATCGGTTATTTAGGACCAAAAGGAACTTTTTCGTATGAAGCTTGCAGAGAATATTGTAAGGACAAACAAGAAATGATTGAATATAAAACAATTCCAGAAACTATACTAGCGCTAGAAAATATGGAAATAGAAGAGGCTATAGTACCAATAGAAAATTCTTTGCAAGGGTGCGTTACAGATGCTTTAGATACTTTAATTCAAAATGAAGATATAAAAGTTAAAGATGAACTTATATTAGAAATTAAACAAAATTTAATGGCAAATTCTAACTTAAGCCTAAAAGAAATTGAAGAAGTTTATTCACATCCACAAGCTTTAGCACAGTGTAAAAATTACTTAGAAACTAATTTGCCAAAGGCAAAAATAATTCCAGTAGAAAGTACAGCTTTTGCAGCAAAAAAAGTAAGTGAAAGCTCAAAAAATATCGCTTGTATAGGAAATATAGCTTGTTTAGAAGAGTATAATTTAAAATTAATTCAAAAAAACATACAAGACAATAATTTTAACAAGACTAAGTTTTGGATATTAAGTAAAAGTGAAAGTAAAAAGACTACAAAAAATAAAATGTCAATGTTATTTTCTGTTAAAGATAAACCTGGTGCTTTGTACAAAGTATTGGAAATATTTAACAAATACAATTTAAATCTTACAAAAATAGAATCTAGACCAGCAAAAACAGTTCTTGGAGAATATATTTTTCTAATAGATGTTTTAATAGGAGCTTCTCAAGAAGAATTAGCAATAGAAGAAATAAAAGAGAAAAATATTTTTGTTAGAATTTTAGGAAAATACTAAAAAGTAAAGGAGGTTTAGAAGTATGATATCTGAGAAAATGAAAAAATTATTAAAAGGCAATTCTGTTATAAGAGAAATGTTTGAAGAAGGTAAAAGACTAAAAAATATATATGGAAAAGAAAATGTTTTTGATTTTAGTTTAGGAAATCCAAATTTACCTCCACCAGAAGAAGTAAAAAAGGCAATTATAGAGCTTGTAGAAAAGGAAGAACCAACTTTTCTTCATGGATATATGAGTAATGCAGGCTTTGAAGATGTTAGAGAGAAAATTGCAAATTCCATAAATAATAAATTTGGCACAAAATTTAATTTCGAAAATATCATAATGACAGTTGGAGCTGCTAGTGGCTTAAATATAGTTTTTAAAGCTATTTTAAACCCAGAAGATGAAGTAATAGTATTTGCACCATATTTTAGTGAATATAATAATTATATTGAAAATTATAATGGAATAGTAAAGGTAATATCTCCAAACTTGAATAATTTTGAACCAAATTTAAATGAATTAAAAGAAAAAATTAGTAATAAGACAAAAGCAGTTTTAATAAATACTCCTAATAATCCAACTGGTGTAGTATATTCTGAGAGTACCATAAAAGAGATTTCTAAGATTTTAAAAGAAAAAGAGCAAGAATTTGGTAAGCAGATTTTCCTAATATCAGATGAGCCATATAGAGAACTTGTTTACGACAATAGAGAAGTTCCATATATTACCAAATATTATAAAGATACAATTGTAGTTTATTCATATAGTAAATCTTTATCTCTACCAGGAGAAAGAATTGGATATGTAGTAGTACCAAACGAAATAGATGATTCAAAAGAACTAGCAGAAGCTATTACAATAGCAAATAGAATAATTGGATGTGTAAATGCACCTTCGTTAATACAAAGAGTAATTCCATATTGCTTAAATGCCAAAGTAGATACAGATGCTTATAAGAAAAATAGAGATTTACTTTATAGTATTATAAGAGAAAATAAATTTGAGTGTGTAAAACCAGAAGGAGCTTTTTATTTATTTGTAAAAACTCCAATAGAGGATGACAAAGAATTTTGTAGTATTGCTAAGAAATACAATATATTAGTAGTTCCAGGAAGCTCATTTGCCTGTCCAGGTTATGTTAGAATTGCTTATTGTACTTCTTACGATATGATAGAGCGTTCTAGAAAAGCTTTTGAAAAATTAGCAAAAGAATTTGAATTTTAAAAGATTAAAAAATTAGATAACATTAAGCAGAAAGCCCAGAATATTTGACTTTTAGAGAAAAATAGTATATTATTTTATATAGCATTCCTATAATAATTAACTAGCAAAATGCAGGTTAGTAGGATTGCTAATTGAAGCCCTAAAAATCATAAACAGGAGGTAAAGCATTATGAGTAAAGGCTATTGTTATGATGTGATTGTGGTAGGAGGTGGACCCGCAGGAGCTTTCTTTGCGTACGAGATGATTCAGAAACATCCCGAAAAGAAGATTCTGCTTATCGAGCGTGGCAAGAGAGTGGAAAATCGGATTTGCCCAGAAAAAAAGGAGGGTAAATGTTTAAAGTGCAGACCGCACTGCAACATTACCAATGGATTTTCTGGTGCAGGAGCATTTTCAGATGGGAAACTGTCCCTTTACAATCCGGAGGATGATGACTTTTATGTAGGTGGAAACTTGCATAAATATGTCGGGGTTGACGAAACCAAGAAACTTGTTGATTATACCGATGAAGTATATTTAAAGTTCGGTGCAACAGACAAGAAGGAAGGTGTAAAAAATCGTTCCAAGGTTGCAAAAATCAGGAAGACCGCTGAGAATGTCGGTGTGGAGCTGATTAATATACCTATTCGGCATCTGGGTACAGACAAGGCTCACGATTTGTACAGGAAGATTGAAGAATATCTGGAAAAAAACGGTATTACCATACTTTTTGAGAGTGAGGTTACAGATCTTATTGTTGAAAACAATAAGGTTAAAGGCGTTATGTACTGCACAAAATCCGGAGAAAATACCTGTGCACAAGCACCAAAGGTAATTATTGCAGTAGGCAGAGTAGGAGCAGATTGGCTTCTCAATATGTGTGCAAAACACAATATCAAGTCTTCTCCGGCTGTTATTGATGTTGGAGTAAGGTATGAACTTCCGGATGAGGTTATGAGTGAAATCAACGAGTACCTCTATGAAGGAAAGTTTATTGGAAAACCAAATCCGTTTAACGACAAGGTGCGGACTTTCTGTCAGAACCCGAGTGGCTTTGTTTCTACAGAGGTTTATGACGGTGGTTTAACCTTGGTTAATGGTCATTCTGCCAAAGACGAGAAAAGTCAAAACACAAATCTGGCACTGCTGGTTTCTATGAACTTGAGAGATGTTGCAGATCCAATGGAGTATTCAAGAAATATTGCAAGAAATATGAATGCTCTTGGTGGTGGCAATGTTTTGGTTCAGCGCTTGGCGGACCTTAAAGCCGGAAAACGCACCTGGGAGGATGAGCTGAAGTCAAATTCAGTAGAGCCAACCTTGAAGTCTGCAATGGCTGGAGATGTAAGCTTGGCTATGCCGTATAGGGAGATGACTGATATTTTGATGTTTATCGACCTTATGGACAAAATCATTCCTGGCTTTGCAAATCCGGACAATCTGATTTACGGACCGGAGCTTAAGTTCTACAGCAACAAGGTGGACTTAAGCAAAAGTTTTGAGACCAGTATTGAAGGCTTACACGCCATTGGCGATGGTTGCGGCTTAACTCGTGGCTTAATGATGGCATCTGCCTCTGGAATTCAGTTAGCAAGGAAGCTGTACGATTAAGTACAAAAGAAAAAGGTATATGCGAGAGCATATGCCTTTTTCTGATTTTAATATTTATTGCAAAAGTTATACTGAGTTTATAAAAATTTTAAATATGTTTACTTTAATTAAAATAAATTTTATGATATATTATAAGTAAATTTAAAACGGAAGGGAAGATATTATGGATTTAGAAGAATGTATAAATAAAAGAAGAAGCATTAGAAATTTCCAAAGTAAAGCTGTGGAAAAAGAAAAAATTTTAAAATTAATTGAGTCAGCCCAAATGGCACCTTCTTGGAAGAATTCACAAGTATCTCGTTTCTTTGTAATAAGCAGTGAAAAGGTAAGAAAAGAAATTGCTAATTGTTTAGCTAGCTTTAATCAAGAAAATACAAAAAATGCACCAGTAATTATAGTAAGTACAGTAGTAAAAAATATAAGTGGCTTTGAAAAAGATGGTAGTTATTCTACACATTTAAAAGATGGATTTCAATATTTTGATAATGGTTTGCAAGTTCAAAATTTGTGTCTAGAAGCATATAATTTAGGCTTAGGAACTTTAATTATGGGAATATATGATGAAGAAAAAATAAGAAGTCTTTTAAATATACCAAAAGATCAAGAAATTGTTGCTGTAATTGGAGTAGGATATCCAAATATAGAACCTAAGATGCCAAAAAGATTAGAAGTAGATGAAGTTGTAAAATTCTTTTAATTAAAAAACATATGTTAATAAATACAAAAACTCTTTTAAAATAAAAACATATATGATATATTAATGTAAATTAAGAAAAATGGAGTAAGCTTATGAATGAATATATTTTAATAATGAATCTTAGTAAAGAAATGCAAAAAATTTACGAAAGATCATTAAAAGAAGATAATTTTGAAATAAAAAAAGTAGAAGAGGGCTTAATTTTTGCTAAAAAGGAAATAAATAAAGAAGTAAATATTGAAAATGAAAATAAGCTAATTGAATTAGTAACAAGTATTGCAAAAAAATATACTGATACAGGAATGATTTATATAAATTTAAGCGAAGAATTTAACTCAGCTTTAGCAAACGAAGATTTTGATATAAATAAAGATGGAAGAATAAGATGGAAGATGAGACAAGAGATAACTAAAGCAATTATGAATAAAAATAAATCTTAAAAAATTAAAAGGGAGATTTTTATGCACGAAAATATTTCAAATGAAGAAGCTATGCAAATAGCAATAGAAGAATCAAAAGTAAATAGTTTAAATAATTATCAAAGTGGAGGACCATTTGGTGCTGTGGTTGTAAAAGAAGGAAAGATTATTAGCATAGCACATAATACAGTTGTTGAAACAAAAGATCCAACAGCTCATGCAGAGGTAAATGCTATAAGACTTGCTTCAAAAAGATTAAATACACATGATTTAACAGGCTGCATCTTATATGTAAATGCTGAGCCATGTCCAATGTGTTTATCTGCTATAATTTGGTCTAATATAAAAGAAGTTTATTTTGCTAATACCAAAAAGGCAGCTGCAGAAATTGGTTTTAGAGATGATATGATATATGAATACTTAAAAAAAGGAGAAAATGGTATTATAAATATGCATCATATGAAAAGTGAAGAAGCAGAAAAAGTTTTTGAAGACTTTAAAAATACAGAAGGAAAAATAATGTATTAAAAATACATGAATTTAAAACTTAAAGCTAAACATTACTTAGGAGGAAAAATTTTGGAAAAATTAGTTGTAATTGATGGAAATAGTATTTTAAATAGAGCTTTTTACGGTATTATGGGAAGTAAGATGCTTATGACAGCTGACGGAACTTATACAAATGCAGTATATGGCTTTTTAGCTATTATGTTTAAAATGATGGAGGAGATAAACCCAGAGTATTTAGTAGTAGCCTTTGATGTAAAAGCACCAACTAAAAGACATGAAATGTACAAGGAATATAAAGGTACTAGAAAAGGAATGCCAGATGAGCTTGCAAGTCAAATGCCAATTATAAAAAAGGTATTAACAGCTATGAATATAAAGATAATAGAAAAAGCTGGCTATGAAGCAGATGATATTTTGGGTACATTATCTAGATATGGAGAAAAAGAAGGCTTAGAAGTAAAATTACTTACAGGAGATAGAGATTCTTTCCAACTTGCAACTGATAAAACAACAATAATGCTTCCTAGAACAAAAGCAGGAAAAACAGAAACAGAGTTTTTTGATAGAAATAAAATATTAGAAATTTATGGTGTTGAGCCAAAGCAGATGATAGAAGTAAAAGGACTTATGGGAGATTCTTCAGACAATATACCTGGAGTTCCTGGAATTGGAGAAAAAACAGCTTTAAATCTAATAAAAGAATATAATTCTATAGAAAATATATATAAGCTTTTAGAACAAGAAGAAGCACCTTCAATTAAAGGAAAAACCAGAGAAAAACTATTAGAAAACAAAGAGTTAGCACTATTATCTAAAAAACTTGGAACTATAGATGTTGATGCTCCAATAGAGAAAGATTTAAAAGATTTTAAGCTAGAAGAATGGAACAAAGAAGAAGTATATAGTATTTTCAAAGAACTAAGATTTAATAGATATATAGAAAGATTTAAGTTAAATTCAGAAAAGGAAAAAGCTGAAAAAAATACAGATACGCCAAAATTTGAAACAAGAATTGTAGAAGATGTAGATATAAATAAAATTAAAGAAAATTTAGAAAAAACGAAGCAAGTGTTTTATTTACTAGAAACTACAGAAGTTCAAAATAGTGAACTTGTAATTCCTAAAAATATAGATAAAATTTATATTTGTATAGAAAATATAGTTTTTGTTTTGGATTTTAGAAAGTATAGCAATTTTATTAAAGAAATATTTGAAAATAAAGAATTTTTAAAAATAGGATATGATATAAAAAAAGATTATATTTTATTAAGACAGCAGAAAATTATTTCAGAAAATATAATGTTTGATATAAAAATTGCTGCATATCTTTTGAATGCAACTTCTGGAGCTTATAAGATTTCAGATTTGGCAAAATTTTACTTAGAAACTGATTTAGAAGATTATATAACTACTAGCGAAAAAACAGATGCACAAACTAGTTTATTTGATGATGTAGAAGAAAAAGAAGAATATAGTACATATTTGGCTACAGAAGTATATTTAATTACAAAATTAAAAGTAGTATTAGAAGAAAAACTAAAAGAAATTAATTCTTATAAATTGTTTAAGGAAATAGAGATGCCAACAGCTGAGGTTTTGGCAAATATGCAATATGATGGAGTATATGTAGATGAAAGAGAAATTTTGAAATTTGGAAGTCATCTAAAAGAAGAATTAGAGGAACTTAGAATAGATATTTATAAACAAGCAGGAGAGGAATTTAATATAAATTCACCACAACAACTAGGAAAAATATTATTTGAAAAATTAGGATTAACTGCAGGAAAGAAGAATAAAAATGGTTATGCAACAGATGTGGAAACTTTAGAGAAGATAAGAGATGAGCATTCAATAGTTCCAAAAATATTAGAATATAGAAAAATAATGAAGTTAAACTCTACTTATGTAGAAGGTTTGCTTCCATATATTCACGAAAAAACAGGAAGAATACACTCTTATTTTCATCAAACAGTTACAGCAACTGGAAGGTTGAGCTCAACTGATCCGAATCTTCAAAATATACCAACAAGAACTGAGCTTGGAAGAAAACTAAGAAAAGTGTTTAAAGCTCAAAATGGTAGAATTTTTATAGATGCAGACTATTCTCAAATAGAGCTTAGAGTTTTAGCACATATGTCTAAAGATGAAATTATGGTTAATGCCTTTAAAGCAGACCAAGATATACATACAATATGTGCTTCACAAGTATTTAAAGTACCAATAGAAAAAGTCTCAAAACAATTGAGAAGTAGAGCAAAAGCAGTAAATTTTGGAATTGTCTATGGAATTAGTGATTTTGGCTTAGCTGAGCAGATAGATATAAAAAGAAAAGAGGCAAAAGCTTATATTGAGCAATATTTAGATACATATAGTGGAATAAAAAATTTTATGAACGATATAGTAGAGCATGCAAAAGAAAAAGGTTATGTTGAAACAGAGTTTGGAAGAAGAAGGTATATACCAGAGCTTTCTTCAAATAATTATATGGTAAGACAATTTGGACAAAGAGCAGCTATGAATACACCAATACAAGGAACTGCAGCAGATATAATGAAAATTGCTATGATTAAAGTATATAAAGAATTGAAAAATAGAAAATTGAAATCAAAAATAGTTTTACAAATACATGATGAACTTTTAATAGAAACAGAGTTAGAAGAAAAAGAGGAAGTATATAAAATATTAAAAGAAGCTATGGAAAATGCAACTAAATTATCTGTACCTTTGAAAGTAGAAATTTCAGAGGGAAAAAGTTGGTATCAAGCTAAATAACGAATAAAAATGATTCAAAAATTATAATATAGATATGTTAATAAATAAAATATTAAGACTAAAGCGGAGGTAGAAAATGTCAATTTTAGTTACAGGAGGTACAGGCTATATTGGTAGTCATACTGTGGTTGAACTTTTAAATAAAGGAAAAGAGGTTGTAATAGTAGATAATTTATCCAATAGTAAAGAAGAAACTTTAGATGCAATAGAGAATTTAACTGGAAAAAGACCAAAATTTTATGGAATTAATTACTTAAATGAAGAAGCTTTATCAAAAGTATTTGAAGAAAACAATATAGAAGCAGTAATTAATTTTGCTGGCTATAAAGCAGTTGGAGAATCTGTAAAAGAGCCACTTAAATATTATAAAAATAATGTTTCAGGTGCTATTATACTATTAGAAACAATGAAAAAATACAATGTAAAAAAATTTATTTTTAGCTCTTCAGCTACAATTTATGGTAATCCAGGTGTTCCAAAATATGTTGAAGAAATGGGTAGAGGAGAGACAACAAATCCATATGGAACAACTAAAGCAATGATAGAGCAAATTTTAGAAGATTTGTATTTTGCAGATAATACTTGGGATATTTGCATTTTAAGATATTTTAATCCTATCGGAGCACACGAAAGTGGCTTACTTGGAGAAGAACCAAATGGAATACCAAATAATTTAATGCCATATATAATGAAAGTAGCTGCTGGAAAATTAGAGCATTTAAATGTATTTGGAAATGACTATGATACTAAAGATGGAACAGGAATGAGAGACTATTTGCATGTAGTAGATTTAGCAATTGGACATGTAAAAGCCTTAGAAAAATTAGAGAAAGAAAGCTCTGGCTTATTTACTTACAATTTAGGTACAGGAAGAGCTTATAGTGTATTAGAAATTGTAGAAAATTTTGAAAAAATTAATAATATAAAGATACCTTATGTTATTGCACCAAGAAGAGCTGGTGATTTAGCAATATATTATGCAGACCCAACAAAAGCAGAAAAAGAACTAGGTTGGAAAGCTGAAAGAGGAATAGAAGAAATGTGTAGAGATTCTTGGAATTATCAAAAAAAGCATATATAATAAATGACAAAAAGAGCCTTAAGTATGTTACTTAAAG
>CALXPP010000029.1 GCA_944390345.1 uncultured Clostridia bacterium | reverse complement strand
ATCGTTAGTAACAATATAAGGTACTCAAAATATATAAATTTCAAAAAAATGTGACATATGTTTGACTAACCTACAATTCTAAATAAAAAATTATTGTATTTTAATTGACATCTAAAAAATTATATTATATATTAAATATATAATATTTCATCCCCAATGAAATAAAAAAACAGTTCAAGTTTTTTACTTGAGCTGTTTTCTTTATATTATTTATAAGATTTTAACATTATTATTTTTTAAATTACAACTTTACACCTTTACATCTTTTCATAAAGCTGTGCCTCTTTTTGGAACGAAATATTTAGTCATATCATTTTTTTCTAATGTTAATAAAGCTATTTTATTTTTTATTCCACCACCATATCCGGTTAAATTTCCACTACTTCCTACTACTCTATGGCACGGAATAATAATACAAATTGGATTCCATCCAACTGCTCCTCCTACAGCTTGTGAAGACATTCTTTTAATTCCTCTTTTTTTTGCTATTATTTCAGCTATATCCTTATAGGTTAAAGTATTTCCAAAAGTAATTGTATTAATTATATCTATTACTTCTTTTCTAAAAGGTGTTAAATTATTCAACTTATATTTTGGTATAAATTTTGGATTTTTCCCTGAAAAATATTCATCTAACCAGTTCTTTGTCTCTTCAAAAACTGGTAAATCCTCTTCTATACCATTATTTTTGCATTCAGATTCATCCATAAAATTTTCAAACCATAAACCTGTTAAGTATTCTCCATCACTAGTCATTAATATATCTGAAAATTCTTTTGGTGTTTTATATTTACATTTATAAATCACTACCATACCTCCATATTTAATTTAAGGAATTATATAATGTTTTTATCAAATAATCTAGTAAACAAAGTAAATTTTTGCAAAAAAGTGTAAAATGTGATATAATTTATTATATATGGACTTTTAATTTTAATCACTTTTAATCTATATAAATTAAGGAGAGTGATACATATGAAAAAGAAAAAGGTTTTAAAGATATTAATTATAATAATTTTATTATTGATTATTCTTTTCTTTACCAATAGATTATACACTACAACTATTATCTATAAGACTTATTCTTCTATGTTAGATAAAGCAGAGAGAGATGAATTCTATATTAAAAGAACTGGTGTCTTACAAGATTCAACAACTATTTTAGAGACTTATATTAAAAATAATATCTATAAAAAATCCTATATTGGAATTCACACTACTCCAAATACTGATGAAAAAACTATTCACACTATGGATTTTTGGAGAACTAACTTTGAGGATACCGAAAATAAATATTATTTAATAATTGGTACAAATAATGAAAAGAAACTTGTTGAAGACAAGAATGTTGATTATGAAAAAGAACCTGAAAACAAAATGTATAAATACGATTTTTCTAGTTCTTTAGTTGTCGGTGATGGCTCTTTGGATTTTTCAGAAAACAAAACTTACTCTTTTAAAGATATATTTATTTATACTTTAAAAAATACTTTTGGAACATTTTATACTAATGTAGCTATCTTTTCTGACCAAGATAATAGCTTCAAATTACATTTTTCTAATTCTTGCTTATATATTGACAAGGATACATATTTACCATATTTTAAATTTGATGATTCTGGATATTTTATATATGAATATTCTACAAATTCTATTACAGATGAGCAAGTTCAAGAACCAGAAATTGCTAATTATTAAATAACTAAATAAATTTAATATAGAAAAAGACGATTTATTAAAGATAAAACTTTAATAAAATCGTCTTTTTAAATTTTTCTAGATTTAAAAATAAACCTGTACATAAAATTAATATTAGCTTAAATCCATTCTTTATATTTTTTAATATATATTCTCTTTGCAAAACTTGCAATTATACAATAAAGGAAGGTTACTCCGAAAATTAATCCTATATATTCTGCTTCAATTGGGATTAATCCTATAGCATTTCCAAGTGGTGTAAATGGAACTAAAATACCAATTATAATCAATAGTGTTGATGATATATACACAGCTTTATGAGCATTACTTTGGATAAATGGTAATTTAGCAGTTCTTATTATATGCATTCCTATTAAATTTGAAACTATGCTATAAGTAAACCATATTGTTTGAAAATGAGCCACATCTCTTACCATAAATACAAACCATAAAGAAGTAAATACTACTAAATCAAATAAAGAACTTACCGGTCCCATAAAAAGCATAAATCTTTTTAGACTCTTTATATCTAATTTTTTTGGTTTTTCTAATAGCTCTTTATCTACATTATCAAAAGGTATAGTCATCTGACCAAAATCATACAATAAACCTTCTACTAACAATTGTATTGGTGTCTCTGGTAAAAATGGTAAACAAGCACTTGCTATAATTACTGATACAACTTCTCCAAAATTAAAACTTGTTGCCATTTTTATATACTTCATTAAATTTACAAAAGTTCTTCTTCCGTTCTGTTACTCCATCTAATAATACATTTAAATCTTTTTCTAATAAAATAATATCAGCTGATTCTTTTGCAATATCAACTGCAGTATCTACAGATACACCTACATCAGAATTTGTAAGTGAGGGGCTATCATTTATTCCATCCCCCATATATCCAACAATATTTCCTGCCTGTTTTAAAACTCTTACAATTCTTGCTTTTTGTATTGGTGAAAGCTTTGCAAATACATTAGTTTTTTTAGTTAATCTCAATAAAGCAAGGTCTGATATTTTATCGATTTTACTTCCTAAAACTATATTCTTTGAATTTATTCCTACTTTATTGCAAACACATTTAGTTACTTCTGCATTATCACCTGTTAAAACCATAACTCTTATTCCGGTTTTATTTAATTTCTCTATAGATTCCTTAGCAGTCTCTTTTGGTGGATCTAAAAATCCTATAAATCCCATAAGTACCATATTTTTTTCATCTGATACATCAAATTTTTCTATATTTTCTATATCATTTTTTTGACATACTGCTACTACTCTTAATCCTTCTTCATTTAATTTTTTAGCTATCTTTTCTATATTATTTTTTATTTCTTTTGTAATAGGTGTAGTTTCTTCTTTATAGTCTATCATTGTACAGATACTTAAAATTTCTTCAACAGCACCTTTAGTAATTAATTGTTTTTTAGTTCCATCACTTACAATTACAGATAATCTTCTTCTAGAAAAATCAAAAGGTATTTCATCTATTTTTTTATATTTCTTACTTACCTCTTCTAAGCCATTTTCTAAAGCTCTTTTTATTACAGCTTCATCTATACTACCTTTTAAACCTGTTTGAAAATATGAATTTAAAAATGCATGTTTTAAAACTCTTGTATCTTCTTCACCTTTTATATCTAAATATTTTTCAAGAACTATTCTATCTTCTGTTAAAGTACCTGTTTTATCTGTACATAGTATATTCATAGCACCAAAATTCTGTATAGAATCTAATTTTTTAACTATTGTTTTCTTTTTAGACATCCTAACAGCACCTTTAGATAAGCTTGAAGATAATATAACTGGTAATAATAGTGGTGTTATACATATTGCTATTGCAACAGCAAAAGTAAAAGCTAAAACAATATCATGCTTTTCTACATTAATTATAAAAACTAAAGGAATCATAACCAACATAAATCTTATTAATAATTTACTTATATTTTCTATTCCTTTTTGAAAAGCTGTTTTTTCCTTTCCAGAACTTAAAGTATGAGCAATTTTACCAAAATAGGTATTATCACCTGTTTTTATAACAACGCCTTTTGCTGAACCAGATATAACATTTGTTCCCATAAAACATATATTATTTAATTCTGCTATACTATCTACTTTTTCTTCTGTTTCTTCTAATTCTACTGTCTTTTTGACACTATCTGATTCTCCTGTTAAAGATGATTGTCCAACATATAAATCTTTTGCTTCTATAACTCTTAAATCTGCTGGTATCATACTTCCTGCAGATAGTAAAACAATATCTCCTACTGTTATATTTTTTACTGGTATCTCTACTTTTTTTCCATTCCTAATAACTACAGCTGTGGTAGCAACCATTTCTTTTAATTTCTCTGCTGCTTTATTTGATCTATATGACTCAACAAAATCTAATAATGTACTAGCAGTAACTAATATTGCTATAACTATTATATTAGCATAACTTGGTACTTCTGCTAAATAAATATCTGTATATACCAAAATTATTGATATTCCTATAAGAATACAATTAAAAGGTGTAAGTAAACTTTCTAAAAGATAATTATACCATTTCTTAGGTTTAGCTTGTTTTATTTCATTTAAACCTAAATTGCGTATATTTTCTTCTGCTTTTTTAGTGGAAAGACCTGTTTCTTTTACATTATGCTTTTTTATAAATTCATCTTTAGCTATTTTACTATCTTTTCCATACATCTCATATACATCAACATCTTCTTTTACATTATGCATTTTTTATTTATTAACCTCCTTATATAAAATTAAATAAACTATAATTCGTTTCTTATATTTTATTCTTTATTCAAAATATATACAAGAATTTATATAAAATTTTGCAAAAAAAATCGTAACTTTAAGTTACGACTAGATTTTAGTTAATTGACTTTTTTATAAAACTTTGGTATTATAATGAATAAGGACACCAAAATTCATTGTGAATTTTGATGTGCTCAATTTGCTGAAAAATCTCTCAACATTTTGAGCTTTTAGCTCGAATCATGTTGGGAGATTTAATTTTGAGCATATTGCTCGATACTTAAAAATTATATAAAAAGATTTGCATAAATCTTGTAGATTTCGTTGTCAAATTTATTTGTTCTTGCTAATTTTACAATATAGCTTAAAAGCATATTTTCTACTTCTTTTAATTCAACTTTAAAATTATCTATTTCTATATTGTTGCCCGTTTCTTTAAGTTTTTTAAAGTGTTTTTTTAAACATTCAGTTTCCTCTCTTATAAGCATCATTGCTATCTTTTTATCTTCTTTTTTTGCCTTTCTATCTTCCAATATTTTGATGTTTTCGTATATATAAATTTTGATTATCTCTAATCTTTCTTTTTCCATACTATTTTCCTCCTTAAAATTTAAATTTTAAAGAGCACATCAAAATCAAATGATTCGGCTTTCCTTATTCAATTTTCAATGTACTGCTATATTAAGCATTACATTAATATTATAGCACATTAGTAAACATAATTCAAATTTTATAAAATATACATGGTTTGAAAAACTAATAAAAATATGCTATAATATATTAAATATGCATTTTAAAACAAGGAGGATATGATATTATGCATAAGGACACTAAAGCACTCATCCTACGGGAGCTAAAAAAAGACACAGAAGGCTTCTATCATCTAATACTTTACTCATTCAGCAGAGAAAAAACTACAGATTTAAAGTGGCTATTAAGAGAAATCTCTGATAATCCACCTCTAAAAGATGCAGTAATTGATTTGTCAGATGAAACATCTATTGCAGGCTGCAAAAAAGAGCTTGCCAACATTGTTCAGCAGTCTCTACAAAAACTTCTTCTATCTGGTGTTGTAAGCTATAAGTTTATTTCTGTTGTATCATCTATGGTAGATATTAAATGGCTCAAAGGAAACTTCAATTCAAACAGTTCAAAAAAATTTAAAGTTTTATACTTCTTTCACCTAATTGAACCAATTTTATTAGAGCCATCAAGTATCGTAAGTAAAGCAAAAAAGAATAAAATTGTAGCCCTGTATAAACAGCACTCTAAAAAAACATCTAAGAAATTAATTTCTCTTCTGGAGACCAATGAAAAGATTATACTCGAAAGTGATGAAAGTCTCCTAAATGAACTTAAAAACAGCTTCTAAATTGTTTTTTCTTCGCAGGCAGATTGCCTCAGCGTCGATTTTGAAAAAAAATGAGAGATTCATTAGCCTGAATCTCTCGTTTTTTCATTTCCTCGCTCTTATCCTAGCTAAAAGTTTATCTAAAACTACAAAACCTAAACCAATCATCAAAATAAAAATAGCCATTGCAATAATCCATTTTAATACGCCTATATATCCTATTTTTTCATAATCTAGGAAGAAATATGCAAAATGTCTAGAGCCTCCTATACTGTAGAACTTTCCACCCATACTACTATAAGTATACACATATACAATGTAGTTTAAAGGAAGAATTAACCAAAAGGATAGAAATATTTAAAGTTTCCCTTCTCATCAAACAAAAAATAGTCTAGCGTTACCAGTAATGGTGAAAAAGTGTGAACTAGAAAATTTGCAAATTGATTTCCAATTATACTCTCTCTTAAAGAATCCATACTAAATCCAGTAGGTGCCAGTGCAATTCGGTAAACCACAGCTGTTATTAAAATCTCAATTATTATCGCACCTTTTATCATATAATAGATATCTGTTTTATACCGCTTTTTCCTAAATTCCAAAAAAGTAAATGCAAAAAAAGCTAGCAAACACCATAAATTACTCTGTAGAGTGTAGTAAGATAATATGGCTCTTATTGATGTAGTTTTATAAACATTTAGAAGAATACCTAATGCGAGAAAAAAAAGTGTGAACATTTTATAACTGATACAAATTATTCTCCGTGCCATAAAATGTTCCCCTCCCTTCTAATTATTGTATTTCTACAATATTATTATAACATAAATCCTAAATTTTTAAAAATTTAGTCATAAAAATAAATCTCTTTATCAATTTTTTTAAATTAACAAAGAGATTTATTGAAGCTATTTAAAATTTATTCATCTAAGTTTTTCAATCCATATTCTATAATTTGATTCACAACACTATTAAAGCTAATTTTATTTTTTTCTGCTAATTCACTTATTTTATCAAAATTCTTTCCACTCATTCTTATAGTTCTTGTGATTGTATCATTACTTCTTAAATTACCTGTTATTTTTAATTTCTCCATAATTTTACCTCCTATTATTTATATAATTATAATAGTACACATTTTCAAAATTATAAGTGTATTTTTTGTGTACTTGTATTTAAAGTTTTCCAACTTATTCTAGTACTTTAATTTAAAATTGTCTATCCTTTATATCCCAATTTTACTGAAACAATAAAACTTTTTCCATTTCTTTGAACTTCTAGATTAACTACATCTCCAGGATTTTTGGTATAAATATATTTTCTTAAATCATTCATTTTATTTATTTCAGTTTCGTCTACTTTAGTTATTATATCTCCAATTTGTAAACCAGATTTAAATAATGGACCATCTACCATTATCTGCGCAACATATATTCCACTATCTAATTTTAGATTTGAATTTAAATATGGTATAACTTCCTTATCATATCCATATATGCCTAAATAGGCTTCTTCGAATTTTCCTGTATTTTCTAGTTTTTCAATTATTGGTTTTACTATATTTATTGGTACCGCAAATCCCATTCCTTCCGCTGAACTTATTTTTATAGTATTTATTCCTATTAGATATCCTTCTTTTGAAATTAAAGCTCCTCCACTATTTCCTTCGTTAATTGTTGCATCAGTTTGTATCAAATCTTCCATATAAGTACTTTCTATATCATTTTCTATTTTTATAGTCCTATTTAGTCCACTAATTATTCCTTTTGTAACTGTTCTTTGAAATTCAAAACCAATTGGATTTCCTATTGCATAAACCTCCTCTGCTAGATGTAAATTATCTGAATCACCTAATTTTAAATATTTTAGTTTAGCACTCGAGATTTTTACAACTGCTAAATCTATATTACTATCTGCCCATACTACATTACCATTATATATTTCTCCATTTTCTAAAGTTATATAGCAATTGCTATATTTATCTCCAACTACATGTTGATTAGTTACAATATATCCATCTTCTGTAACAATAACTCCACTCCCAAGTCCTAAACTTGTTTCTGCATCTTTCAGAAAAACACTGGTTCCATTCTGTTTCAATTTTGAAATTCCTACAATACTTTCACTAGCTTCTTCAATTTTATTTACTATATTATTTTCTTCTACAATTACATTTTCTGCAACTAAATTTCTTGTATTATAATTTTTCTGTATGTCAAAATTTACCTTTTCAAACTTTAAATTTAATGCAAAAAGCAACAAAATTATAAGCAATAAGCAAATAATAAAAACTATTATATATCTTTTTTTAGGTTTTTGATTTTCATAATACATCTTGCTTCTTCCTTCCAAAATTAAATTCTTCTTATTGCATTTTCTCCAAATTTATAATTAAATATTCCAGATTTTGTAACAATTTGATTAATTTTCCTTTCAAACAATTGATTTTTATTTTGTTTATTATATAATAATTTTGAATATTTAAGTATTGCAAGGATGTAGAATTATGGAAAAAACTTTATACAATTTAACAAACTCTCAAAAATCAATTTGGCTTACAGAGCAGTTTTATAAAAACACTAGTATAAATAATATTGTTGGCTACTTAAAAATTGAAAAAAATGTAAACTTAGAGGCTTTAGAAAAAGCTTTCAATCTTTTTATTTTAAAAAATGACTCTTTTAAATTAAAAATTACTATGCAAGATGGTCATGCAAAACAATATTTTGATGAATTTATATATGAAAAACTAGAAATTATAGATTTAAAAAATGAATTACAATTAGAAGAATTTGAAAAAAGTTATCCTAAAAAATTTTTTTCTTTAAATAATAGTTTTCTTTTTCGTGCTGTTTTATTAAGGCTTCCAAATAATTGTGGTATTTTAGTCTTAGCTACACATCATTTAATTTCTGATGCTTGGACTATGACTATAGCTTTAAATGAGATTTATAGCAATTATAACAAACTAATATCAAGTGAGCCTATTTCAGATGAAAAAAATCCTTCTTATCTAGATTTTATAAAATCTAATGATGCTTATTTAAAAAGTGATAAATTTTTTAAAGATAAGGAATACTGGGATGAAAATTTTAAAGAACTTCCTAATATAATTTCTTTAAAAAAATCTTCTACTTCTATTTCTTCAAATAGAAAAGTCTTTGATTTTGAAGAGAAACTTATTAATAAGATAGAAAAATATTGTACAGAAAACAAAATATCTGTTTATATTTTTTTACTTGCAATATTCGGAATTTATTTTAAAAACCTTTTTAACTCAAATAGATTTGTTATTGGTAACCCAATATTAAACCGTTCAAATTTTAAAGAAAAACATACTACAGGTATGTTTGTTACTGTTATGCCTTTTTTATTCAATGTAGATAATTCGCTTTGTTTCTCAAAATATGCTGAAAATATTGCATTAGAGCAAAAAAAGATGTATAGACATATAAAATATCCTTATCATGAAATTTTAAATCAAATCAAGTCAGAACATAACTTTTCTGGAAGTTTATATGATATAGTTTTTTCATATCAAAATACAAATATTCCAGATTTTTGTAAATGGCTTCCTAACTATTCTCAAGTAGAATCTTTACAGATTCATATAAAAAATTTAAATGAAGAAAAAAATTCTTTATCTATTCATTATGATTATCTAACAGATATTTTTTCTGAAATAGATATTGATAATATGCATAATAGAATTTTAAATATGATTTCACAAGCCTTAAATAATAAAAATATTTTAGTCTCAGACTTTGAAATAGTAAACAATGCAGAAAAAAAATTCTTATTATATGATTTTAATAATACAAAAGTTCCTTATCCTAATTTATCTAATATAGTTAAAGAATTCGAAAAAACAGCTAAAAAATTTCCTCAAAAAATTGCAGTATCTAGCAGTAAAGAATCTTTAACCTATAAGGAATTAAATAATAGAGCAAATATTGTTGCAAAGAAAATTTTATCTACTAATATTGAAACAAATATTATAGCATTTTCTTTAAAAAGAAGTATTTCTTTATATGTTACTATTTTGGGTATTTTAAAATCAGGTCATACTTATATGCCTATTGATCCTGATTACCCTATAGATAGAATTAATTTTATGCTAAAAAACAGTGGTACAAAAATTTTGATTACTACAAAAGATTTTTTAGATAATATTAAGTTTTCTGGAAATATTATAGATTTCAATTCTTTATCTTTTACAACAAGTGAAAAAAACTTAAATTTAGAAATTAGTCCAGATAAACTTGCATATATAATGTATACTTCTGGTTCTACCGGTATTCCTAAAGCAGTTGCAATAAAACATTATAATGTTTTAAATTTTGCTAATGCTATTTTTAAAAGATTGAATTATGAAGCAGAAAGTAATGAAACTGTGCTTTCTGTAACCACAGTTTGCTTTGATATATTTGTTTTCGAAACTTTCCCTACACTTTTAGCAGGATTACATTTATTCATTGCAAATGAATTAGAAGCTAAAAGTCCTAAATTACTTAGTGAAATAATTAAAAAGCAAAAAATAACTAAAATTTTAACAACCCCATCAAGAATACAACTTTTATTTGATGATGAAAAATATGCTTCTGCTTTAAAGGGGCTAAAAGAAATTATTTTAGGTGGCGAGCCTTTTCCAGAAATTTTATTAAATAAATTGAAATCTATAACCAAAGCTCGTTTATTAAATATGTATGGTCCTACTGAAACTACAGTGTATTCATGTTTTAAGGATTTAACTAATACAAATACTATTACAATTGGTAAACCGATAGATAATACTCAAATATATATTTTAAATAATTCTAATAAATTATTGCCTATAAATGTAGTAGGTGAAATTTGCATTGGAGGAATTGGAGTCGGAGCAGGATATTATAAAAATCCAGAAAAAACAGCTAGCGCCTTTATAGAAAATCCATATATTCCAAATAATATAATTTATAAAACTGGTGATTTAGGCTATATAAACAGTAATAATGAAATAATTTGTTTAGGTAGAAAAGATCATCAAATTAAAATTAGAGGTTATAGAATTGAGTTAGACGATATTAGTAGCAACATTATGACCTATCCAAATATTGATAAATGTATAGTGATTGATAAAGAAGATAAAAAGGGCAAAAAATACTTGGTAGCTTATTTTGTTTCAAAAGAAAATATTGACATTAATGCTTTAAAAAAATATCTTGTTGATATACTACCTAACTATATGATACCTTCTTATTTTATTAAACTAGATAAAATTCCTTTAACTTTAAATCATAAAGTAGATAGGAAAGCATTACCAGAGCCACAAAAAACAGAATTTGTAAAAAATGAAATTATTTTACCTAAGACTAAAACGGAAAAAATTCTTTACGAAAATATAAAAAAGGAATTAAAACTTTCTCAGTTCGGAATTAATACTGACTTGTTTGATTTTAATATTGATTCTTTAGATATTATTAGAATTCAAACTAGATTACTTGATGATAATATTAAATTAAATACTCAAGATTTTTATAAATATAGAACTATTGAAGCTCTAGCTGAATTTATAGAAAAAGAAGATTCAAAAGAATCACCTATATATGATGAAATTTATTTAAAAAATATAAATAATAGCTTTTATAAACATAATCAAATAATAAAATTTGAGAAAAATTCTTATAAAAATATATTATTAATTGGTGCTACTGGATATTTAGGAATGCATTTATTAAATGAATTTATAAATTCTACATCTATACATATTACTTGCATTATAAGAAATAAAAAAGAAACATCTGTAGTAGATAGACTTCAACAATTATATAAATTTTATTTTAATTGTAAACATTGTAAACTTCCTTTAGATAGAGTCGAAATTATTGAAGGTGATATAACAAAGAAATATTTAGGCATTGGTAAAACAAAATATAACGAATTAATAAAAAATATAGACCTAGTTATAAATAGTGCTGCAAATGTACGCTACTACGGAAATTACGAAGATTTTAAAAAAATAAATGTTGATCTTCCTTTAGCTCTTTCAAATTTTTGCTTAGAAAATAATATAAAATTTATCCATATTTCTACTTTAGGAGTTTCTGGAAATTATTTAATTAATCTTGAAAAAAATTATAATATTTTCAGAGAAGATGATTTTTATATTGGTCAAAAATATACAGAAAATGTATATATACAAACTAAATTTGAAGCAGAAATGTTACTATACCAAAAAGCTTCAGAAGGATTAAATGTAACTATCATAAGAGTTGGAAATCTTACAGGTAGATATAGTGATGGTCATTTTCAAAAAAATATTGAAGAAAATGCCTTCTACAATATTTTGCGTATGATATTAAAATACAAAATATTGCCTAATACAATGTTAAATCAATTTCTTGAATTTACACCAATTGATTTATGTGCTAAAGCTATTAATCTGATAATAAATAACTTACATAGTAATAAATATGTATTTCATTTGTTTAATCAAAATTATTTGTCTGCTCAAAATCTACTTAATATATTAAAGGAGCAAAATATAGATATTTCTATACTTTCTGGCAATAATTTTAAAACTCAAATTTTAGCTTTAAGTAAAACTTATCCTGAAGAAAATATACTTCAAGGTATTGTAAATGATTTAGATGATGAAGTGGGATTAACCTTCAACTCTACAGTTCAGCAACAAAATATATATACTAATTATTATCTAGATAAACTAAATTTTCATTGGCCTATAATAGATAACTCATATATTGAAAAAATTGTAAATTATATGAGAAAAAATAAATATATCTAATCGGAGGTAATTTATGAAAAATATATTAAAAAGATATAAAATACAATTTAAATTATTATTAGCTTTAACCATAGGTTTAATTGTTTTATCTTCAGCTTTATATTTTCTAATACCAATGATACTAAATTATCCAGATGGTACTTATGGTACAAGCTTTCAAACAGAAGTAGAGAATACTGTGTATATATATCAAGTTATACTTATTTCTTTAGCTATTTTTTTTATATTTGCAATTATCATTTTTGTAAAAACAAAATTTTTAGTAGACTATCAAGATTTAATTGATCATCCAAAAAAATATAGTGAAAAAGAGATAAATCATTTAAAAGAAAGATTATTTAATGCTCCTTATTCTATATTGATATTAAATATAATAATACCAAGTATTGCTTTAACAATTATTCACGCTTTTACAATTCATCAATTAGGTATAACTACTTTTAAACTATTTATGCTTGTTATTTCATTTATAACTTTATATGTTACAGCCGTTTTTATTTATATTAATAGCTTATTTAAAAAAATTCTAATCAAATTACCTGTAACAGACCTTTCAAAAGTAAAAAGGAGTTCTATAAAAAAAAGAATCATATTTCATATTTTTCCTATAATAGCAGCTTCTCTTTTATTTATAACATTACTTGGTTACTCAAAAACTGCTATTGAAAAAGGTAATTCTTCTTTTGAAGCCTATAGTAAAAGTTTAAAATATTTCTTTGAAAATAATTCAAATAGATTGACAAGCTTAGAAGAATTAATTGAAAAAACTAATACTGACTTTGATTTACTTAGTGATAATGATATTTTATTTATAAGACTTCCAAATGGAACTTTTATAAATAAAAATTATGAAAAAATTGAATTTAGTAATTTTTTTGTAAAGTATTTGAATGAATTATCTGATAAAAACTCTGGAAGAGTTTATGAATATTATGGAGTTGATGCTCAAGCCGCTACTTATAAATTATATATAAATGGCGAAGAGTATATTATAGGAGTATACTTTGATATTTTATCTATTGATGTATTAGAATATTTTCTAAGTGCTTTTATAATTTTAGTAGTAATAGATTTAATTATTTTAACACTTTTCTCAAATTCTTTTAAATATGACATTACTGTTATATCAGAAAAATTTACTAATATGTCAAAAAAACTAAATACAAATATTGAAAATAATTTAGTAGCAACTTCTAATGATGAAATTGGTGATCTTTGTACAGCATATAATGAAATTCAAGAGTTAACCAAAACAAATCAAGAAATGTTAATAGAAAAAGAAAGACTAGCTTCTCTACGGACAAATGATTGGTGGAATTGCTCATAATTTAAAAACTCCTATTTTTTCTATATCTGGTGGTCTTGAAGGTCTATCTGATTTAATAAATGAATATGATTCTTCTATTGAAGATCCTACCGTAAATGATAATGATATGCACGAAATTGCAAATGATATGAAAGAATGGATATCAAAGTTAAAGGAGCATGTTTCATATATGTCTGATGTAATTACAGCAGTAAAAGGTCAAGCTGTTACACTTTCAGAAAACAATATAGAAGATTTTAATGTTGAAGAATTATTTAAATATGTAGACATTTTAATGAAACATGAATTAAAAAATTCTTTAACAAATTTAACTATTATTAATAATGTAAACAACTCTATTCTAATGCATGGTAATATAAATGGTTTAGTACAAGTAATTAATAATATTATTTCTAATGCTATTGAATCTTATAATAAAATGCCAAATAAAGAAATCAAATTAATTGCAAATACTTCTGATAATAAAGTAGTAATTGAAATTCAAGATTTTGGACCTGGTATACCTGAAGATGTTAGAGATAAATTATTTAAAGAGATGGTTACTACAAAAGGAAAAAATGGAACTGGACTAGGCTTATTTATGTCTTATTCAAATATAAAAGCTCATTTTAATGGAAATTTATATTTTAAAACAGAGAATGGAAAAGGAACTACCTTTTTTATTGAAATACCTATACAAAAACAATAAAAATATTGACTTATTTTTAATTAAAGGTAATAATATATTGTAGATTATTTTATATACATAAGAAAAAATTGGAGGAATTATAAATGAATATCTTATTTTATTCGTTTACAGTAGCTGTATTTTTAGCAATAATACTTGCATTTTTAATATATCTGTTAAAGGCAATTACTAAAACACAACTACAACAAATATTTGCTGTAAACTTAATTTTATTAATTGTTGCATTTTTATTTATGTTTCTACAAATACAATTTAGTGGAAAATTCGATATAGATCCAATTTATTTTGATTATTATTCCTATATTGGAATTGTATTTTTACCTGTATCTATATATTTTACAGCTATTATTTTTACAAATACTAAAATTCGTTTTAAAGCAAGATATTTACTTTTTTGTATAATACCTCTTATATCTTTACTTTTACTTTGGACAAATAATGTACATCACTTATTTTTCAAAAAATATTCTATTCAACTATCTGAGTGTGAATTTGGTCCTTGGTTTTATGTACATGAGATATACACATATCTATTATACGGATTATCAATAATACATTTAGTAAATTATTTTAAAAAGAACTCTGGGATATTTAGTCAACAAATTAACCTAATAGTAACAGGAACAGTATTCCCTTTTATAATAAATTTACTTGGCACTTTGGGAATTATACAGCTTACTGTTTATATTACACCAATTGCTCTTGCAATATCTCTAATTTGTTTTGCAGTTGCTTTATTTAAATTTCAACTTTTAAGTGCTTTGCCTATTGCTCTTACAAAAATAGTAAATAGAATTTCAGATGGATATATTGTTTTGAATGATAAAAATATTATTACTGATTATAATACAACTTTTAAACAAATTTTTAATATTGAAAACTTAGATATAAAACAATCTCACATTTTTGACTTACTATCTATGGAAGAATTCTATGGTTTAGATGAAGATACTATTATTAAAGCTTTAAAAGCAGTAGTAGACTCTAATGAAACACTTATATTTGAAAAAGAGTTTCCTAATATAGAGAAATATCTTCGTTTAGAAATAAACAGTATAAAATCAGATGGAGTATTTATCGGTGCTTTAATATTAATTAAAGATTTAACGCAACACCATAAAGATTTAGAAGCAATTAAATCAAGTCAAAATATGTTAATTGAAAAAGAACGATTAGCTTCACTTCGGACAAATGATTGGTGGAATTGCCCATAATTTAAAAACACCTATATTTTCTATATCTGGTGCTGCTGAAGGTTTAACAGATTTAGTAAAAGAATATAGATCTTCTATAACAGATGAGACTGTTACCATTGAAGACCACTATTCAATAGCAAACGATATGAACGACTGGATAGAAAAAATTAAAAACTATACATCTTATATGTCTGATGTAATAACAGCTGTTCGTGGCCAAGCAGTTGCTCTTACTAATAATATTGATGAAACTTTTACAATAGAAGAACTAGTAAAAAGAGTAGATATTTTAATGAAACACGAATTAAAATCAGCTTTAATAAATTTAAATGTGTATATACAAACTGATAAAGACTTTGAAATGCATGGAAATATTAATAGCTTAGTACAAGTAATAAATAATATTATTTCAAATGCAATTCAGTCTTACAATGGAAAGCCAAATCAATCAATCGATCTTACAATTTTTAAAGAAAATAAAAAGATTATTATTACAATTACTGATTATGGCTGTGGTATGAACGAAGAAGTACAAGAAAAATTATTTAAAGAAATGATAACTACTAAAGGAAAAAATGGAACCGGTCTTGGCTTATTTATGTCCTACTCTAATATAAAAGCACAATTTGATGGGGATTTAAAATTCACCTCTGAAGAAGGAAAAGGTACAACCTTTAATTTAATAATACCAATAAAAAAATAGAAGGAGATTCATTATGAGACATTCAGAAAATCCTGAAAATGTAAGTCCATATAAAATTATCGCTGTTGATGACGAAGGAGGAATTATAGATTCTTTATCTGTATTTTTAAAACGCTCTGGTTATCACTTAACAGGATGTACAAATCCTTTAGAAGCTATTGAACTAGTTAGAAATGAACATTTTGATTTGATGCTTCTAGATTTTATTATGACACCTATTCATGGTGATAAAGTTGTAGAAGAAATTAGAAAATTTAATCAAGAACTATATATTTTACTACTAACAGGACATAAAGACTTAGCTCCACCACTTGAAACTATAAAAAGGCTTTCTATACAAGGTTATTGTGAAAAAAGCGATAAATTTGATCAATTATTGCTTTTAATAGAATCTGCTTTAAAGTCAATCGAACAAATGAATATAATTAAGAAGATAAATATAGAATTAAAAGAATCTCAAGAAAATTTGGAAAAGGCTTATCTTGAAAGTATTCAAACTTTAAGATATACTGTTGAAGCCAAAGATAGATATACAAGAGGTCACTCTGATAGAGTAGCTGAATACTCAGTTCTTATTGGAAAACATATGGGGCTTTCTGAGGAAGAACTAAAAACTTTGCGTATTGGTGGATTGTTCCACGATATAGGAAAAATAGGTATTCCAGATGCAATTCTTTTAAAAGAAGGCAAATTAGATGATAATGAATACTCTGAAATTAAAAATCACCCAAGCATTGGTAAACATATATTATCAAATGCAAGTATTTTTTCTAATATAATACCAATTGTGTATCATCATCACGAAAAATATAATGGAACTGGATATCCAGAACAATTAGCTGGCGAAAATATTCCTTTGCTTGCCAGAATTACAGCTGTTGCTGATACTTTTGATGCAATGACTTCAAAGCGTTCTTACAGAAATGCAATTCCTCTTGAATATGTTCGCGCTGAAATAGAAAAATGTTCAGGTACACAATTTGATCCTAAAATTGCAAATATATTTTTAGATATTTTAGATAATCATTATGATGAAATTTTAAAAATTCAAAATAAATATACTTAAAATTTAATTGGTTTATAGGTATCCTAAAAAAACCTAAATATATATTTAAGGAAAAAAATTATGAATTTAAAAGAAACAAAAAAAGATGCTCGTATGCTTTTATCTGGTAAATGGCCAAAAGCATTAGCAATTGCATTAGTTTATCTTGCAGTAACATTAGCAATTAATTATTTTTCATCTTATACTATCAGTTTAGCACAAGATTTGCCTGTTTTAAAACTTTTTATTTATTTAGTTGTTGTTGCTGCAATATTGCCTTTATCTTATGGTGTTACAGCTACATTTTTAGACTTTTCAAAAAATAAAAAAGTATCTTGTACAGATTTTATTAATAAAGGCATTTTATCCTTTTCAAAAGTTTGGTCAGTAACCTTTGGAATTTTCTTAAAAGTTATTGTACCAATACTAATTTGTATTGCTATATTTACAGTTTTTATATTAGTATGTTCCTATAATTTTGGAATAACTGATGAAAATATTCTTACCTATCAATATATGTTTGCAACTTGCTATATTGTAATTATGTTAGTATTTTTAGTTAAGTTTTTACCATATGCTTTATCTTTTATGATATTAGCAGATAATCCAGAACTATCTCCAAAGGAAATTTTAAGTAAAAGTGCTGAACTTATGCAAAATAGAAAATTAGAATATTTCACTCTTTGCTTGTCATTCTTAGGTTGGATTTTATTAATTTCTTTAATATGTGTGTTTGCTTCAATATCTTTAAATAGTACTTTTGTAATAGATATAATTGGAAATATTGGAACAATAATTTTAGCACCTTATGTTTTACTAAGTCAGATAGTTTACTATAAAAAAGCAAGTACTAAATACGAAGCTAAAGATGAAACAGAAAAAACAAAAGAAGAAAAATAAATATTATTTTCTATTTAATATACTATAACTTCAAATATTAAGATTTTAATAAAAAAATAAAGTCACAGAAATGAAGTGCACCCAAAATGTTAGACAAAAATCTAACATTTGGAGGTGCATTTTTTAATGAGTAAATATTCATTGGAA